>CALMEH010000273.1 GCA_937863115.1 uncultured Acidobacteriota bacterium | reverse complement strand
TTTTCCCCGAATTAGATCGCTTTACACACTCAATGCGGATTGCTTTATACTGGGCATCGGCAACGTGGCTCTTCTATCTCGCGCTCGAACCGATTGTCCGCCGTAATCTGCCCGAACTGATTGTTTCGTGGAATCGTCTTTTGGCGGGCGACTGGCGCGACCCGTTGGTTGGGCGCGATGTTTTGCTCGGTGCATTGTGTGGCATCGCGCATTTGACCTTAATGTATCTAGGGCGTTTAACCGAACGCTTTTTTAACAATGACTTTAAGACTTTTATAGACCCAACCGCACTAATCAGCTTGCGAAGTTCGATGTCAATGATTCTGAGCGTTTCGGGTGGCAATATCGCGGGTGGATTTGCATTTGTTTGTTTGCTGGTCATCCTGTTTTTGATGCTTCGCCGCAAACTTTATGCGGGCATCGTTCTTTTTGCCGTCATAGCAACAGTTAATAGTTTGTTTTTTGCTCATTCAACGGTCTATTTGCCTTTTACTCTAGCCATTAGCGGTATGATATGTCTGGTTGTTAGCCGTTTAGGATTGGTGGCAACGATTGTCGCGGGAACTGTCCAAACTTGGATGTTAGGAACTCTTTTTACACTCAACTTTTCCGCGTGGTATGCCGGCGGAATGTTTTTAACTCTCTTTTTAATCTTTGCGCTGCTCGCCTACGGTTTCAAAATCTCATTGGCAAATCAGCCATTGTTCGGAAATTTTGCAAAGGAATAATTTTTTTGAAACTATACGCCGCGCTCAGATTGAAATGATTAGCGTTTCGCTTTCCGCATAAGTAATACAAAGTTTGCAATCGCCGGAACTTGCCGCCAATTTGAAATTGTGACTTGAATGTGTAAATTGCGTCAAAGGCAAAACTGAAATTCTGCCGCCGAAAATCGCGTGGCGTGCGGCTGATTAAATCCGCATCACGTGGGTCGTCAATGCCGATTGCCCCATAAAGCGAAAGATTGTTTTGCAAAAAATCCGGTGTAAATCCCAACTGCATCCAACCGCCGCGTGTTCCGATGGCGCGAACGCCGCCGGAAATCAGATTTGCGCCGTTTCGGTAAGCGAAATCGTTGTTGTAACTTTGAAAAACTCCGGCTTGAAAACCGCCCAAATTGCGTCCGAAAAACGCTTCGCCCGCGAAACTGATTCGTTCCGCAAGCGGAAAACTCCAATCAAGCGCGATGCCGACCGATTCAATGTCATTTTCGACGTTTCCGGTTGTTCCTGTGAAAACTTTTGAGCGTCCGTATTGTGCCGAAAGTCATATACTTCCTACCCTTTTCGAGTTCAACCAATTCGTTTAGGTAAGGGCGATACATTTCTGGAAAAATGGCAATTTCGATGATGCACCACTCGTCCGCTGTAAGAAAAATGCGGATTTGCCAGAACACTCTGCACGAGACTGCCGTTGGCACGTAGCGTCATCTAATCCGATTTCGAGAAATTCAATTTCATAGCGTTTTTGGATTTCCGAGCAAATTTCCTTGAATTTGATTTCGCCATACTTAGAAAATACCGTCCGCCGATATTTTGCCGGACACACGATGTAATACATCAATAACCAAGCAATCGTGCCGGTCGTGTCATCAGAATATGGTCGAATCCATCACGGTTTCGCACAAAAAAGCGGAAATCGAAGAAAAGTCGTGCGTGCGCTGTCATCGCAATGTCTGGCATCCGCATTAATTTTGTGTGAGGAAAAATTATGGAAAATCAAGAACAATAACTCGTCGAGCAGCAAAATTAGCAAGAAAGCGAGTCGCCAAAAACTGATAAAACCGAATCGCCGAAAAAGCCGGCACGAATTCCGGGCGAATCTCTGAATTTTACACGACAAGGGCAAAACGCTCTGCACGGCAATTTAACTGCCGCAACACATCAGCAACTCAAAGAGATCGGATGGCTTCGCCCGTGATTTTAATTTCGAGTTTTGCTGTGTCGGAAGCAAAAAAAGAGTCTTGCGTTATGGAAATGCAAGACTCTTTTTTTTTCTTAAAAATCTCGTAATCTTTCTTCAAAAAGGCGCGTCGAAACAGTTAGAAAGTCATACGCCGTAATCAATCCGACAAGTTTATCGTTTTTAACAATCGGCAAACAGCCGATGTTTTTTTCGCGCATCAAAAACAAGGCTTCGAGCGTCGGCGTTTCGGGCGCGACAGTAATTAATTTTTTTTTCATCACATCGCGGACGACGATTTCCGATTTGCCGCCGGTTTTGCCGAGCGCAAATAATTCAAGAAGGTCGCGGTGCGAAACGATGCCGACTAACTTTCCTTCATGATCTTCAACGGGAACGTGGCGAACATGCTTCCAGTGCATTAGATTTGCCGCCAAATCAATTATGTCTTCGGGGCGCACGGTGAACAAATCTGTTACCATAAATTGTTCGACGGTTTTGTAATTATCAATCCAATCCGATTGCTCGGGAATTTCTGCCAAGCCCCATTCGTGCAACAATTTACCTGTTTCCTGATTGGCAAGCATTGCGGCAGTCAACGAACGCATCCGAACATTCGGTTTAGCGCGTTTGTCCATCGCCGCCAAAGAATCAAGTATCCAACTTGCTCCGGTTTTTTCCTGCGAAACTCGTTCTTCCAAAATTCCCAAATAGCGTTCGATGTCTTTTGCCTCAATACCAACGGAGCGCAAACCGTGTCTTGCCCGCGGAAGAAGTTCTTCGAGAATTAAACGCTGCGCCCGCCAAGTTTCGCCGCCGAACCAGTTGATTTGCGACTTCAAACCGAAACGTGCTGCGCTGAAAAAATTCGTTTTTGCATCATCAAACGACATCTTTTCGGTAACGTCGCCAAATTCTTCAGGCAAAGCTATCATCAAACCCAAAAAGAAAGCCGCATTTGCCATTTCGTCTGCCACGGTTGGACCCGACGGCAAAAATCTGGCTTCGATTCTCAAACTCGGCTTATTATTCATCACACCGTAACAAGCGCGATTCCATCGCCAAATCGTGCCGTTGTGCATTTGCCACGCTTTAAGTGACGGAATTTTCCCTTGTTTCAAACTTTCGAGCGAATTTTCTTCTAAATCTCTGGTTAAAATTATTCGAAAACGTGCCACGTCTTCGTGAAATGTTTCGAGAATGGAATTCCGAACCCAATCTCTGCCGAACGAAACACGCGCCGGACGATTGCGCTCTTGATGCACGGGCGAACGTTCGTCAACCGCGTGCTGAAAAAGCGCAAGTCTGGTTTCGTGCCACAGCCGATGCCCCAACAAAACCGGCGAATTAACCGCAGAAGCCAAAACGGGCGCAGTTATCGCTTGCGCCCAGTTGTAATATTTTGCAAAATCCTTAATCGGAACTTGA
>CALMEH010000272.1 GCA_937863115.1 uncultured Acidobacteriota bacterium | reverse complement strand
ACGGAACATCGGGCTGGAAATATGCAAAAATTTTCAATCAACCAGCAAAATTGGAAGATGCGGGAAACGGTTTCAGCGATGGAAATATCGGTTTAGGCGTTGGCGATTATCAATCTTTGTCGGAATTGGATGACGCTTCAAAAGTGGAGTTCGGCAATGCAATGGGTTATTACAAAGATTTGGTAAAAACCTTTGAAGTCGAAGGAAATACGAAAAACTCGGATAACAAAGCATTTCTCCTATCCAAGAAAACCAAAACCGACGGCACAACGGAAAAAACTCTGCTCGTATTCGATGAAGAATCTGGTTTTATGATCGGAATGTCAAAATATGACGTAGTAGATAACAAACCTATTTCAACTATCGGGCTTTTCAACAACTACAAGAAATTTTGGGTTAAGGAAAAAAGTTTTTTCGGAACAAAAAACAAATTCGTTTCCATTCCGACATTTTGGACGTTTAAAATCGGCGAACTCGAAGCCTTATCTGGAACGGGCAGTTTTACCGTGAATTTGAGTTTGGAAATTGACAGCATCACAATGGACACACCGATTGATGATGCGATTTTTGAAAAACCCGTAAAATAAAAATTTGTTACGGCAAACGGCAAATGGCTTTGCCTAAAATATCTTCCGACCGAATTGCGCCGAAACTTCGGCAGTCCGAGCTTTCCGACGGATTATCGCCGACGAGAAAATATTTTTCATCAGGCAAAATTTCCGCGATTCGTTTAATGATTTTCACGCTTTTCTTGAACGGATGCCGTGCCAAGACAATATCGCCAACAGCAATTTCGGCATTTGGATTTATCAAAACCAAATCGCCGTTTTTCAAAGCCGGAAACATCGAATCGCCTTCGATCAAAAAAATTTCGCGTAACCCGCGATTATAAGCAAGTTCCTCAAATTCATCGGCAATCGGCAATTTATTTTCCATCAAAACAAAAATCGGATTGCAGATTTATAATCCGCAATCCGAAATACAAAATCCGAAATCGAACTAGCTTGCCGTGAACCAAGGCACATCGCGCCCTTTGGTTGCCCAAAAGATTTCGTGAATTTCCTTGATTGCGGTCATCAATTCGTTGGCGTGTTCGAGACTGACCTCGACTTTGCAAGCCGAACAAAGTTTTGCGGCTTTCCAAAATGTATCGTGCAAATTCGGATAAGTTTCGAGATGAACGGGTTTGAAATAATCCGTCCAGAGAATCAAAATTTCTTCTTTCGCAATTCGCGCTTGTTCTTCTTTCACCAAAATATAGCGCGTCAGAGTGTTGTGATACGCCGCCGTTGCCGCCGCATCCGAAGCGTCGGGAGCTTTCAAATCCAAAATTTTCTTCGTCATCGAAAGCACCGATTCCGCGCCCAAACGCGCTGATGACGGATCATAAACACCGCAAGGCGCATCGCAATGCGCTTCGGCAATTTCAAAATTCATTTTATTTAATCTATCAAACATTTATTCAAATTCTCCTTATTCTTAATTCATTTATCAGCAAAAAGTTAAACGCCAAATCAACCGCTTTCACTTTTCACTTTTCACTTTTCACTTTTAATTTTTCACTTATTCCACAGGTCTTCCGCCTGCGTCCATTCCTTCGACGCTTGCTTGACGAATAACTTTGACGTGCAAATCGTCAATCACGCGCACTTGGCACGAAAGCCGCGTATGATCATTTAAATCCGTTTTGGTTGCTAAAATCGCAGCTTCCGCTTCACCGATTTCGCCCGGATCGCCCGCTAAAATCTCAACGCGACAAGTCGTGCAACGCGCATTTCCGCCGCATCTGTGCAAAATATCAACGTCATTATCTTCAAGACAAAGAACGAGTTTTCGTCCCTGCTCAACTTCAAAAGCAACCTTTCCACCAGCCGTTTCCGCAGTAATTTTCGGCATATTTTTTTACATTATCTCCTACAAAATTTTCGTAAAACTTAATATCTTGACTTTGGCACAAATAAGAGGAAAATGGCAAGTAGCGCAACTTTAATGCGCGGTTAAATATATGCGGAAAACTTTTTTAATTGCTATTTTTTCGATTTGTTTTTTGATTTTTGCTCAAAATATTTTGGCGCAAGATGATTTTTATTCGAGCAAATTTCTCAAATATGATTTCAAACAAGTCAACGTCGTTGTTCACGTCAACGTCAAAAGCCGCGAACTTGTCAACCACATCGGCGAAGGAAGTTGCGAAGACGGAAAAGGCACGGGTTATTGTTTGTATCGTTTGAAAGCCGATGTCAAGGAAATTTTCAAAGGAAAAATCGAAATTGTAAATTTTGAATTTTATACAGTTGTTGATGTCGATTATCGAAACAAGGATTCTTTACTTGGCGAAAAAGTAGTTTTTCTCGATTGGAGCGACAATTATCCCGACAAAAAAATGAGTTTGGGAACAATGGAAAACTCAACCCGTTCGATTGAAAAAGATGTTGTTAAAAAACTTCGGAAAATCGCCAAGAAAAAATTAAACTATTTGTAAAAAACTTTCTCCAAAAAAAGTCCCGAAGGCGGCGCGGTAAATTTGGCGGGCGCATTTGTCGGATATTTTAGCATTCTCTGAAAACTGTCGTAAGTTAAATTTCCGCGTCCGATTTCCGCAAGCATTCCGACGATTCTTCTGACCATTTTCCACAAAAAATGGCTGGCTTTGACGCGGAATAAAATTAAATCGCCTTGTGTGAAAACCTCTGACGATTCGATTTTAACGATGCTTGATGTTTTTTTCTCGCCGTCCTTTTCACAAAACGACGTAAAATCGTGGCGACCGACAATCATTTCGGCGGCGATTTGCATTGCGCGTGCGTCCAAATTGTCTTTTATCCACCAAACTTGATTTTTCGCAAAAGCCGTGCGGCGCGTCGAGATTTGATAAAGATATTGCCGCGCAATCGCGTCTTTGCGGGCATGAAAATTTTCCGCTGCATTTGAAACTTTGATAATGTTTATGTCATACGGCAAAAGATCATTAAAGCCGTGCTGAATTTGTCGTGGCGTGATGTTCGCCGTCAGTTCGGGAACTTTCAGATGGGCAATTTGCGCGAGCGCGTGAACGCCCGCATCGGTTCGTCCCGCGCCGAAAATCTCGACTCTTGTCGAAAAAAGTTGACGCGCAACGTCCATCAATTCGCCCTGAATTGACTTCGCATTATGCTGAATCTGCCAACCGCGATAGCGCGTTCCTTCGTATTCAATCTCTAGCTTCCAAGTATTCATTTGATTTTTGCCACAAATTACACGAATATCACGAATTAATCTATAAAATAATTCGTGGTAAGTAAGTGGACAGAATAGTTTTATAGATATTTGAAAATCTTGTATGCTAGTT
>CALMEH010000271.1 GCA_937863115.1 uncultured Acidobacteriota bacterium | reverse complement strand
ATGTCTGTTTTGCTGTCGCCGTCATAATCACGCGGAATCGGAATGTCGCCTGCTTTGCCCCACGGAATCGTCAGATAATTCTGTGCCGGATTGAAACCTTGTTTAGCGATATACCAGTTTCCTTCCGACGGACGAAAAACCGCTAAATCCGTTTTGAAATCACCGACAAAATCAGCAGGGGTGAGAATATCATCGTTCAAACCGAAAAATACCGAATAAATGCTCGGATTGAAATACCAATTACGAGTGCTGGGACGATAAATTCCGGGGTTTGACCTGTTATTATTCTCTAAAAAATTATACGGAATTCCGTGCAGTCGTTTGATTTCAAGCGGGATATTTGTGCTTCGTGTCAACAAAATTTGCGGAGTTCCGCCAACAGCTATTTTGGTAGAAGTTGTCAGAACTTTACCGTCCGACTGAACTAAAATTTGTCCGTCATAAAGCAATGTCGGGTCAGCGGATGTGTAATCATTATTGATATTTGTCGCCAAGTATTTACCGATGAGTGTGCCGTTTTGGTTTAGTCGGGCAATCGAGAGCGTTAAGCCCGAAGTTGATGTCCGATTGTATTCAATATTGGTCGCACCGCTGATGATAATATTGCCGTCCGGTTGTTCGCCCAAAGCAATCGCGTCATCAGTCATTGCGCTGGTTACGTCATAATTCGTATTGCCGTCAGTTCCGAAAGTGATGTCGGAATTTCCTTCTGAAGTATAACGATTGACCACAATATTTCGTTGTGAACGAAGTAGTTGATCATTAATCGTGATGCTTTCGGCAGTTGCAAATTTGTCGTTGCCGAGTAATTTGAAACTTCTTAATTTCGGTGTGTTTCCCGCTTGATAAATAACCGGCGTGAAAGTGTTATCAATCGTTCCGTTGGTGTTGAACCGATTTATTGCGCCCGCAAAGAAATAATTACCATTACTTGCACTGCTTTCTTTTTGCGGCACGGTTAAAATCTTGCCTGTTGATTGCAGGTGAACTTCGCTGACAGTCGGATATTGCAGATTATGAATAATAAATCCGCCTTGATCGCCGAAAGTTTGGTCGAGGCTTCCGTCGGTTTCGTAGCGCACGAGAAATAATCTCGAAGGTTCGGAATAATTTATTACAATCATTCCGGCAACGACTATTTTTCCGTCGGGTTGTTGGATAACCGCGGCGAGTTTTTCCGAAGCCTGCTGATCAACATTCGGCGTATGCACACCATCGCCCGCAAATGTCGAATCGAGTGTTCCGTCTTCGTTAAAACGATAAACCGATTGCAAATCTAAGCAGAGAATTTTTCCGTCCGTTTGGCGGTTGCAATTAAAAAATCTGGAAAATTGTTGACTAGATTGCAGTCCGGTCAGGGTTACAATTCCGTTCGCACCGTAAGTTGTATCGGGCGTTCCGTTAGCGTTAAGTCTGATTAAATTGTAGCGATACGGTTGAAATGTTTGAGGATTGGTCAATTCTCCGCTGATGATGAGAATTTTACCGCTTGGCAAAACAAAACTCGCTAACGGTTTTGTGCCGACATTTCCTAAAACGACAGTCCCATTTGTGCCGAATGTCGAGTCGAGTTGGGCATTTACGCAGATTATGCAAAGGGCAAATGTAACTAATATCAGCAGAAAAATATTGAAAAATTTCAGGGGTTTCATAAATTTTATAATTCCTTTCATTTATTACTAAAAATCAATTTTCTCACGATAAAGTAAAGTTTGCCCAACTTATAGTAAATAAAGTTCGGGAAAAAGTCCTTAAATTATCTAAAAAAATATAAAAAAATATTAAATTTCATCGAAATAGCTGAAATTTAATGAATTTTACTTAAAATATCTATAAATCGCGGATGATTGCGAACTTCGTCGGCGCGAGGTTCAACAATTAAGGCAACATGCTCTAAATCCTTCTGAATCAACGATTTCGCCAAATGATCAAAGCCTTTTTCAATCTCGCCGAGTTGAATATAAATATAAAAATTTTCGACCAAAGGTGCGGCGGATTCCCGATTTATCTTTTCTAAAATGTCGTTCGCTTTCTTTTCTTCCCCGGCAACGGCGAAAAGATAGCCCAAAACCGCCAAACGACTTAGACTCGGCGCGGAATCATAACCCTTTTGCATTAATTCGATAGCTTTTTTGTGATCACCAAGTTTAGCGAAAGATATTGCCATCGCGGTAAAAACCGGAATGCAATTCGGATAAAGTTCGATGGTTTTTTCGGCTTGGCGGATTGATTCATCGTAACGCTTGGCATAATAAAACAGGGAAGCCAGAGTTTTATTGAGCGACAGGGAAAGCGGGTCAATTTTTGTCAGGTGGTTTAATTGCTCGTGCGCTTCGTCAAATCTGCCCGAAAGCATCAGAAAAACCACATACCAATATCGCGCGAAAGTGTAGTTTGGATTGAACTTAATCGCCAAAAGAAACTCTTTTTCCGCCTCTTTCCAATCCCATTCATAGACGTATTTGATTGTTCCTAAAGTAGCACGAACTTCCGCCAAATCGGGCGCAAGTTCAAGTGCTTTTTCAATGGCTTCGTTTGTTTCTGCTAAAATATCGTCAACGGGTGAAAAAGAATAACCGTTGAGCAAAAAATAAGCATTGGCGATGCCGACGTAAGAAAGCGCGTAATTGCGGTCAATTTCGAGAGCTTTGTGAAAATATTCGAGACTTTTTTCCAAACCTTCTTTCGTATGCGTGGAAAGAAAATGACAACCTTTCAGATAAGCATCGTAGGCTTCGGCATTTTGTGTTTGACGGTTGATGAGCAAATCTTTTTCGCGGCTCGTCAGACGCGGAAGCAGTTTTTCTGCAATACTTTGCGTGATTTCTTTTTGGATTTGAAAGATTTCCGAATGCGTTTTTTGATAGCTCGTTCCCCAGATTCGGCTTTCATCTTTGACCTTGATAAGTTCGGCACTAATGGTTACTTCATCACGAAATTGGCGAACTCTGCCGGTTAAAATCGCGCCGACGTGAAGTGTATTACCAATCTCCATAACATCGAAATCTTTGTTCTTAAAACGTGCAACAGTGCGGTAAGCCATAACCTTTAATTCCGGCATTTTCGAGAGCAAATTAATCAAACTTTCGGTCAATCCGTCAGCAAAATAATCGAGTTCTTCGTTGCCGTCGAGATTTACGAGCGGAAGCACGGCAAGCGAAGAGATTTGGTTGACGGTGGTGGATTCAGCCCCTAAAAAAACATTGGTTTCCGGCTGAGATTTTTCTTCAACTTTTCCTGTAAAGCAATAGCCGCGTTTTGAAACGGTTTGGATAAATTCGTTTTGATTTCCCAGAATCTTGCGGAGTATGGCGATTTGGACATTGACATTGCTGTCTTCGACAAATTCTTCCTGCCAAACGCGGCGTAAAATCTCTTCGCGTGTAACCACCTTGCCGTGCTTTTTGAGAAGTAGCGAAAGCAATTCAAAACTTTTTGAGGTAAGTTTGATAATATCGCCATTATGTGTCAGATGACGACTTTCGGAATCTAAAACGAATTCGCCGAATCGAAATAGTCCATTAGAAACAATTTTAGATTTGGAATTTGTGCCGTTTGAAAGCATATTTGTTATTTATTGCGAACTGCTGATAATAAAGTAATCTTTGTTTAAGAAAAATTCAAAAGGGGAAATTTTTCGTTGAATCGAAAAAAATAAAAAACTTACCGTGAAGTTAAGATAATTTATTGTATCATTTTCTTTTCTGAAAATATGCCGAAAATAGTTTGTTTATCAGATACGCATAATTGCAACGAAGAAATCATTGTTCCCGAAGGCGACATTTTGATTCACGCCGGCGATGCGACGGTTCGCGGAACAATTCCAGAAATAACTGCTTTTAACAAATGGTTTTCCGGTCTGCCCCACCAAATTAAAATTTTTGTTGCGGGAAATCACGACTGGCTTTTTGAAACAAATAATACTAACGCGAGAACTTTGTTGAGTTCAAAAATTATCTATCTGCAGGATTCTTTCGTTGAAATCGAAGGTTTGAAAATTTACGGTTCACCGTGGCAACCGAGGTTTTTTGATTGGGCTTTCAACTTGATGCGCGGCGCGGAACTTGCTGAAAAATGGAAACTTATCCCGAACGATACGGATATTTTAATCACACACGGTCCGCCGCACGGAATTTTGGATGAAGTGCCTCGCCAATATTGGATTGAAAACACCGGTTGCGAAGAATTGCGAAAAAAGGTTGAAGAAATTTGCCCGAAAGTGCACATTTTCGGGCATATTCATTGCGGCTACGGACAGACGGAAGAGTTTGGAGTGAAATTTATCAACGCTTCAAACTGCGATGAAGAATATAATCCGACACAGCCGCCGATTGTTTTTGACCTTTAAAAGTTAGCGAGAAGATTCTAAATTTCTACCATAATTTGATTTTATAAAAGAAAAAAGGCGGTAAATATTTCTCGAAATTTTGAAATATTTACCGCCCTTTTTTAGCTCTATGTTTTATTACGGAACGTAAGCATTAGGAGTTGGAAGGTCTCCGCTTGCTCCGAAGGCTTGA
>CALMEH010000270.1 GCA_937863115.1 uncultured Acidobacteriota bacterium | reverse complement strand
ATTTCTACACCTTTTTCAGTCATTATCTATGAAATATCTCCAAATAAGTAAAAGAGAAATGATAACTTTACATAAATGTTAAGGCAAATGCGGAAAGATTTTATCGAGAGGGATAAAAATTTTTAGAATCAAATACGTCTAAATTAAATTCCTCTGAAATTGTATTGATTATTTTTACCATTTGTTGAGATTCCCGATTCTCTTTGGATGATTCGGGCGCGTGATAATCATAAATCCGATAACTTTCTTCAACTTTTGTTTCAACCACAAAAGCCCAACAGTCCTCGCAAACTTCATTACCAACCTCGTCGCCATCAGGTAAAGTCAGAATTTCCGCTTCGATAAGTCTTTGCCAAAAAATCTCCCAACCCGATTTTGGCTGTCCTAATTTTTTTTGGGAAGATTTTACCAACGGATTTTTTTTGGAGAGGTCTTTTTTTACGATTGTTCTCTCCAACAGATTTGCCGACCAATTTCCTTTAATTTTTTCAAGAATAAAAATTAAATTTTTGTCGCCGTATGCAGAAAATCGCCACATACGAATTTCTAAATCTTCATTTGATAAAGTTCGACTTTCAAGTGCTGAAAGTCCGATTTTTTTTGAATCGTCTCTAATTCCTTCTTTTAATTCTCGTTTATTTCTTTCTATCCGTTTTGCTTCTTCGGCTTTTGCAAAATCGCTCAAAGCCGGTTGCGGAAAAGGCGTTGTTGAGGTTTGTTCGTTTTGAGAAATATTTTGAGCGCACGCCCCGAAAATCAACATTAAACATAGAATTATCGTTAATTTCATAACCGATTAGACAAAGAAAAAGCTAAAAAGTTCCAAGTTCGATAAATTCGATAATCAATCTCTGCAAAATGTTGTCGCGGGTTTCGATTTTGGCGAGAAGCGATTGATTAAGCGGCTTGTTTTTCGCGTGAAAATTGCGTGGCGATAATGCGTCGGGCTTCGACTTCGGAGATTTCTTGCAAATGTCCGTCTAAAAGTTGGTTGTAGAGAGTTTCGTCTTCTTCCCAGCCAATGCCCGAAAAATACGTTTCGGTAAAGATATAAACCGAATTTTTATCTTTTCGGAAACGTCCTAACTTTTCAATTTCGCCTGTTATTTCGTCTTTTAGAACAACATACTTCATAACTTTTTGACTCCTTTCGGAACTTTTACTTTTTGCGCCAACTCAATCACGATTTCAGAAATTTCAATTTTTCTTTCCAATAATGTTCCACTTTGCCTTGATTCGTCATAAAGAAAATGCGTTTCGGTTTTCAATTTATGACTTTCCCTTGTATGAAATTGTAACTCGAAAATCTGATTTCGGGAAGAAAAAACCGTAACATTTATGCCGCGATAGCCTTTATCAAAATTCGTGCCGATATTTTTCCAAGCGTTCCAGATTTTATTTTCAGGGATTTTATAGCCGCTTTGCTTTAATTTTTCCAGAGTTTGTTTGAAACCGAAAACGTATTTTTCAAACGGAAACAGAAACATATAACGCAAAGCGTCATTATTTCTTTCGGCTTGCCGTTTGGTTGCTTTTCCGACGGCTTCATCATACAAATAACCTAAATCCGCGAGACTCTTAAAACTTGCGATTGATTCTTTGATAAGTTTTCTCGTCAAAGATTCTTCCGTCTTAAATTTATGATTCAAACCGACCATTTCCGCGCCAAATTCCGCCGCGATTCTTTGCAAATCAGCGGTGATTTCCGGCTCAAACGCCCGTGCGCGTTCGAGCAATGCGCGGGCGTGTTCGGCAGATTTGTTTCGGATTTCAATTTCGGCGAGATTCATCTTGCACAGACATCATAAAGCAAAAAGATAATTCTGCAAATAATACTTCGACTGCGTGTTCGAGGGCATAGAGAAATAACAATTTCACAAAAATATTAAGGCAAATTAATATCGCAAAATTGTCTATACCTACAGATAATTGAAAGATATTTCGGTCAAAACCGTTTCAAATCGGGGTTTTCGGCTTTTTTTACAAAAAAAACTCTTGACTTGAACGGAATTTCGAGATTAGACTTAGCATTATTAAATATCGGAAATATTTCAGAACCGTAACCGCCTTATTCAGGATTTTAGTTGTTCAGCCGTTTTAAAATTCCCCAAAATCTCGCGGCACACGGACAAAAAATCTTGTGATTGGAGAAAATTAAAATGCTTGCTGAAAATACTTTGATTCAAAATCGTTACCTCGTGCGAAATCTTATCGGCAGAGGTGGAATGGGCGCAGTTTATCTGGCGGTTGATACACGCTTTAACAATCGTTATATTGCGCTCAAGGAAATGCTTTACACCAATAATCCGAAATTGGAAGCCGCGTTTGAGCGCGAAGCAAATCTGCTCAATAAAGTTCAACATCCGGGACTTCCAAAAGTCAGCGATTTTTTTAACGAAAACGGTTTTCAATATTTAGCGATGGAATATATTTCCGGTGATGATTTGGGAACTGTTTTGAGAAATAACGGCAGACCGCTTCCGGTTGCCCGTGTTTTGAATTGGGCGGACAGTTTGCTCGACATTTTGGAATATTTGCATTCGCAACATCCGCCGATAATTCATCGTGATATAAAACCGCAAAATCTAAAATTAAATGCGGAAGGCAAAGTGATTTTGCTCGATTTCGGTTTGGCGAAAGATACTCTGACGCATCTTTCGCGGTTGACGACTTCGGACAGTTTGGTCGGTTTTACGCCGAATTACGCGCCGCTCGAACAAATCAAAGGCGACAATTCGACGGTTCAAACCGATATATTTTCATTTGCGGCGACAATTTATCATCTATTGACCAACATCGCGCCCGCTTCGAGCCTTGTGCGCGTGCAAGCCAAAATTGATGAAACGCCCGATCCGCTTTTGCCAGCACATCTGATAAACCCGGAAGTTCCCGTAAAATTATCGGAGATTTTATCGCAAAGTCTGACGCTAAAACGCGAAGACCGTGCGGTTTCAGCAACTGAATTGCGCCGCAAATTAAAGGAAGTTGCCCTTGCCCCTGTCGGTTTTCAAGAACCGAAAAGACTTTTTGAAGTTCCGCCCGAAACATCTGCCGCCGTTAATTCGGAAGTCGTGAAAACGCTGGCTTTTCCGCAAATGTCGGGACTCGGCGCACGACCTTTGGCAAATTCGGTTGCCGCTAATTCAAGTTATACGCAACCTAAAAAATCGGAAACGGGCAAAACATTGGCTTTGTTCGGAGTATTATTTTTTTTGCTCGTCGGCGGCATTGGAGCAACTTATTTTGTCGGCGGATGGATTTCGGGAAAAATGAATCCGGCGGCTGATTTGCAGGAAACAAACTCAAAACCGGACAACGGGGCAAAAGACTCGGCAAACAATAATCCAGGTTCTGCGGCAAGTTTGTCAAACGTCAATTCATCGGTTAAAGCCGGCGAAACCAACGTCAAAATCGAAAATAAAACGGAAAACGGAATGAAAACTATGACCAAACCAATTCCGACGCCGAAAGTCATTCAACCGAAAATTCAAGAGAAAAAACCTACTGTTACCAAGCCGGTAACTACTAAAACACAAACAACACAACCGATTGAAAAACCCATATTTCAATAAAATTAAGGAGAACAAAATGCTAAAAACATCTTATACGCGAGGAATTCTGCTGACAGCAATATTTGTCGGCGTATTTTTTCAAATCAACACTTTTGCTCAAACCGCACGGCAACGCGCCGAAGCCTTTAAGAATGAAGGCGATAAAGAATATCAAAAAAGAAATTACGACACGGCTGTCGCTTATTATGTCAAAGCTATTGAAGCCGACAAAAATTTTCCCGACACCTATTGGTCATTAGGATTTGCTTTATCAAACCTTCATAAACATAAATTAGCCGTTGATTCTTTCATAATCTATCTGGATGCAGTTAAAAATGAAGACAACATCTATTTTGTCAATGTTTTATATGCCATCGGTAACCAACACCGATTGTTAAAGGATTTCACCCGTTCGGCAGAAGCCTTTGATCTGGCACTTAGAATGCCGCCGAAATCTACTGTTGATTTACAGGCGGCTTCGGCAATCTACAGCTATCGCGGCAATTTGGCACAAGCCGCTGCCTATATGCAAAGAGCCATTGATTACAGCAATTCGGACACGGATGAAGACGCAGGCAGATACATCAGTTTGAGTTGGTATTACAGTTTTTTGCAAAGACACCAAGATTCGGTCAACGCGGCAACCAAAGCAATTAGAATAGACAGCGAAAGCGCGATGGCATATACCAATCGATGCCGTGCCTATAATGATTTGAAACTATATCCAAAAGCGATTTCCGATTGCACGACGGCTTTGGATTTAGAACCGAACCACGGCGAAACTCAATATTATCTGGCAAATGCTTATCGAGGTCAGGGAAAAACGAAACTCGCCGCCGAATACAATAAATTGGCAATTCCGAATTTGGCAAAAGAAGTCAAAGCCGCCAATGACCGCGATGACATCTCAATTGCCGATTATTGCTATCTTTTAGGCAACGCTTTGTATGTCGAGAAAAATTATAAAGATGCCGCTTTGTTTTACGAAGCCGGACTTGAATTTCGCGGAAACTTCCCGTTTCTCCGATACAATCTCGGAATGGCTTATGTCCAGCTCAAAGATAAACAAAATGCGATGATACAATACGAAGAACTTCTGCTTGTTGATAAAGTTAAAGCCGCATCATTAAAAGGTTTTGTTAACCAGCTGAATGTAAGAAAACCGAACAAACCGCTGAAAAAGAAGCGGTAACAACTTGGTAACTGTCAGAATCAGAATCGTTGTGTGATAGCGAATAAAATTAGCGTGAAAACTTGTTCACTACCGCACAACGATTCTGACTTTTGCCGAAAATTTCTAAAATCATCCTTCCCTATTACATAATATTTTCCAAAAAGTGAAAATATTCTTGCAATTGCGTGGCTATTCAAGCTATAAATAAGTGATTCAAAATAAATTGTAACGATTTTTCTTTCAAGTATTAACGCGGTAAAGACAAGTATTAACGCGGTAAAGAAAGGAAAAAAATTAACATTATTTTCCGGTAAGCGTAAAAGATGGAAACGATTTGTTAAAAAGATGTTTTCTAATGAAGGAATAACCGAACTGTTAATTGATTGGAGCGAAGGCAATGAAGCCGCACAGGAAGTTTTGTTTCCATTGGTGGAAAAAGAACTTCATCGACTGGCGCATCATTATTTGCGAAAATTAAAGCCGGGCAATACCTTGCAAACAACTGCCGTAATTAATGAAGCCTACATCCGTCTGATTGACCAAAGCCGCGTAAAATGGCAAAGCCGCGCACATTTTTACGGCATTGCCGCGATGATAATGCGGCGAATTCTGGTTAATTACATCCGCGACCGAAAGCGTTTGAAACGCGGCGGCGCAGAATTTTTTCAGGAAGAACTCGAAGAAAATTCCGCTTTTATTGACGAGGAAAAATCAGACGAAATTCTCGCACTCGAACAAGCCTTAAGCCGTTTGTATGAACAAGACGAACGCAAAGGAAAAATTGTCGAACTGCGCTATTACGGCGGTTTGACAATTGAAGAAACCGCCGAATTTCTATCTGTCTCAAGACAAACCGTGATGCGCGATTGGGATATGGCAAAGGCTTGGATTGCCCGCGAAATCAGCAAATGACGAATAATGGATGGGAAAAAACTGAAACGATTTTTCATTTTGCTTTAAAATTAAAAGCGGAAGAACGCGAAGCCTATCTGAAAACCGAATGCGCGGACGATCTCAAATTGCGCGAAGATGTCGAATCTCTGCTCGACAGTTTTGAAAATAAAGCCGATTTTTTGGACAAACCCGTTTTTGAACTCGGCTTGGGCGCAATTGGCGAAGCCGGACAAAAAAATCTTGCCGGACAAGAAATCGGCGTTTATCGTATTGAAGAAAAAATCGGCGCAGGCGGAATGGGCGAAGTTTATCGTGCCATTGACACGCGCCTTAATCGCCAAGTTGCACTCAAATTCCTTCCGCAATCAATGGAAAACGACCGCACCGCTCGCCGTCGCCTAGTCAAAGAAGCACAAGCCGCCGCCGCGCTTTCACACCAAAATATCTGCGCCGTGCATTCGGTCGAAGAATCGGACGAACAAATTTTTATTGTGATGCAGTATATCGAGGGCGAAACTCTCGATAAATCCTTAAACGGCTCGGAAATCAGTGCCGAAGAATTCAAATTTTTGGCGCGGCAGATTGTAACCGCAGTCGCTTTTGCACATTCGCACGGCGTAATTCACCGCGATTTAAAGCCCGGAAATATAATGCTGACCGAAGACGGCGAGATAAAAATTCTTGATTTCGGATTGGCAAAAGTGAACCGCGAAACGGCATTTTTGGGCGGCGAAGTTGATCAACAAAGCAATCTTTCGAGCAGCGGTTTAATTATCGGCACAGTGGCATATATGTCGCCCGAACAGCTTCGCGGCAAAAAAGCCGATTACCGTAGTGACATTTTCAGCCTCGGCATTATTTTTTATGAACTGCTGGCGAAAAATAATCCGTTCAATCAAAAAAGCCAAGCCGAAACAATTTCCGCAATTTTGGCTGAAGAACCCGCGCCTCTCCACGAATTTGCACCTAAATTCCCCGCAAGTTTAATAAATCTAGTCGAAAAATGTCTCGAAAAAGACACCGCAAAGCGTTTCCAATCAGCAGCGGAAATTCTCGTCGAACTCGATAACGCCGAAAGCTATGTTGAAACAAAATCAAAACGTCAGAAGTCATTTTTATTAAAAGCCGCACTTGCCACCGCAGTTCTTTTGGCAATTTTCGCGGGCGTTTTTCTTTATAATAATTTTTATTCGCGCCGGACGTTCGCCGTTTTGCCGATTTCTATCGAACAAGGTTTGAGTGAAAAAGAATATTTAGCAGACGGCTTGACGCAAAACATTATCGAAAAACTCTCGAACCTAGCGGATTTGAATGTCAAAAATGAATCGCTTGTCAGCCGCTACAAAGGAAAAGAACCGCTGGCTGCCGGAAAGGAATTAAATGTTGATGCGGTTTTTGTCGG
>CALMEH010000269.1 GCA_937863115.1 uncultured Acidobacteriota bacterium | reverse complement strand
TCGGTAATAACTTTTTCGGCATTTTCTTTAGTTACGCCATTTGAACGTAAAATTCTTCCGGCATCGCCGTCTTTTTCAGCCGCAATCGCCAGAAAAAGATGCTCGGTTGACATATATTCGTCCGACATCTTTTCAGCTTCTTTTTGCGCTTCTTGAAAAATTGTATTGATGCGCGAAGAAAAATATTGCTGTCCGCCCGAAACTTGTGGTAATCGCGCAATCGCCGCCAAAGTGTCGGTCAAAACCGTCTGCACATTCGCGCCGATTTTTCCCAAAATCGGGCGCAAAGTTCCTTCTTTCTGCTCAAGCATTGAAGCAAGCAGATGTTCAGGTTCAACCTGTTGATTCTGATTTTTTTCGGCAACTCCGATGGCTTCTTGAATTGCTTCTTGTCCGCGAATTGTATATCTGTCGAATCTCATTGTTTTATTATATGAAATTTACCGCAGAGACGCGGAGACGCGGAGAAAATAAGATTTAAAATCTCCGCGTCTCCGCGTCTCTGCGGTAAAAATAAATTAAGCGTTCGCCGTTTCCGACTTGGCTTGGGTGTCAATCGTCTTTGTTTGCGAATTGCCGCCCGTCGCCTTGATTTCGATGCGGCGCGGTTTGGCTTCTTCGCGTTTTGCAAGCGTCAAACGCAATACGCCGTTTTCAAACTCGGCGTTCGCATTTTCGCTCTGCACCGTCGGCGGCAGAGTGAACGAGCGCGTGAAACTTCCGTAAGCGCGTTCGACGCGATGGAAATTATCGCCTTCGTCTTTTTTCTCGAACTTGCGTTCGCCGTGAAGCGTCAAGACGTTGTTTTCGATAGAAATATCAACGTCTTCCGGCTTCATTCCGGCAAGTTCGGCTTCGAGAACGATTTCGTTTTGGTTCTCGAAAATATCAACCTGCGGCGACCACGCACCGCGCATTAAATCGCTGTTATCGTTGCGGGAAAAACTCGAAGCAAACAGACGGTTCACTTCATCCTGCAAACTTCGCATTTCACGAAAAGGATCGTATTTGATGATGTTCATTATTTGTTTCCTCCAAAATATTATTTGTTTTAGACTAAATCATTAGTCTAAAAACATAATAAAATCTGAGTGTCTTATTGTCAAGTCCGTAGAGAAAAATTTTTTAGTTCATAAAAAATTAACTTTTCCTACGTTTTCAGATGACACTTTGCGCGTTTGTCGGTTATATTTAGCTTGCATCTTTCCAAAATTATAGCCGATTGTTTAGAACTTTCTTGTTTGTGCGAGGCTGAATTACAAAAATGAAAATTTTTCGTGAAATACTTTCGCCGTTGGTGGCGGTAATTGCGGCATTTATTGTCGGCGGCATCATTGTTTTGCTGATAAAAGATAATCCGTTTGAGACGTATCGGATTTTATTGGCAAATTCTTTTGGATCAGTCAAAGACATCGGTTGGACGCTTTTTTATGCCACGCCTTTGATTTTTACGGGTTTGGCGGTAGCGGTCGCATTTCGTTGTGGGCTTTTTAATATCGGCGCAGAAGGACAATTGTATGTCGCATCGTTTGCAACCGCTTGGGTTGGCATCAAATTTGGCGGCACAGTCGTTGATATTTTTGGTAAGCAGGAAGATTGGTCTTGGACAAGTTTGCCTGCCGTCTTGCTTGTGCCTTTGTGCGTTTTGACGGCGATTACGGTGGGCGCAATTTGGGGCGCGATTCCGGGTATTTTGCGGGCGAAATTTGGCTCAAGCGAAGTTATCAATACGATTATGCTGAACTTTATCGCCATCGCTTTGGTCAGCTATTTTACGCAATATTATTACAAAATTCCGGGCGACCCGATTTTGCAAACTGCGCCGATTGGCGAAGCCGCGCACATTCCGCAACTCAAACAATTTCTACCGTTTATTCCCGATGACGTGCCGCTTAATTTCGCGTTTCTGATTGCGATTTTGATGTGCGTTTTGGTCTATATTTTCTTGTGGAAAACAAAATGGGGCTACGAACTTCGTGCCGTCGGCGAAAACGCTTCGGCGGCGGAATACGGCGGAATTTCGCCAAAAAAACAAATTATTTTGGCGATGACAATTTCGGGCGCACTCGCCGGAATGGTCGCTATCAACGAAGTTTTGGGTTCGCGTCATAATTATTACGACGGCTTTTCGGCGGAACTCGGATTTTTGGGAATTGCGGTTGCGCTTTTAGGCAGAAATCATCCACTCGGCGTTTTTGTGGCGGCAATATTTTTCGCAGTTTTGATGCGCGGCGAGATTTTCGTTGACGCTTTTACGCGCTACGTTTCAAAAGACATCGGTATGATTTTACAAGCAATTGCGATTTTATTTGTCGCTTGCTTGCAGAAGTATTCTAAGAAATAATTCAGCCGCGGATTAACGCGGATTTCGCGGATAAATCTGATTTAATAAAATCCGCGAAATCCGCGTTAATCCGCGGCTAAAAAAATATGAACGAAATTTTTAGTATAGCTTTGATTTTTTCAGCAATTCGGCTTGCCACACCGTTAATTTTTGCCGCGCTTGGCGGGATGTTTTCGGAGCGTTCGGGCATCATCAACATCGCGCTCGAAGGCTTGATGTTGGTCGGCGCATTTACGGCGGCGGTGATGACTTACGAACTGCAAAATCCGTATCTCGGATTGCTTTGCGGCGTTATTGCGGGTAGTATTACGGCTTTTGTATATGCGGTGGCGGTCATCAAATTTGAAGCCAATCAAGTTGTCGCGGGAATGGCAATAAATTTGCTGATGCTCGGCTTGCCGCAACTGATTAGCGGTGCGGTTTATGATTCGTCGGGTTCGACTCCGCAAATCGCCAAAGAATTTCTTTTGCCGGAATATTTTAACAGCGTTTCGATTGCTTCGGTTTTCGCGCTTTTGTTGATTCCGGTTTGTTGGTATGTTTTGTATAAAACGCCTTTCGGTCTGCGGCTTCGCGCAGTTGGCGAAAATCCGGCGGCGGCTGATGCGGCGGGCGTAAATGTCGTTCGTTTGCGCTATTTTGCGGTGATTTTGTCGGGAGTTTTAGCGGCTGCTGGCGGCGCATATCTTTCCATCGGACAATCTTCTCTGTTCACTCGCGGAATGACTGCCGGGCGCGGATTTATCGCGCTGGCGGCGTTGATTTTGGCAAAATGGAAACCGATTCCGGTGCTGATTGCGTGTTTGTTTTTCGGTTTCACTGAAGCCTTAACGATTCCGTTGGCAAGTTACAGACTATCTTCGGGCGAAACGATTCCCGTCCAATTCGTGCAGATAATTCCATATGTATTGACGATTATTGTTCTCGCCGGTTTCATCGGATTATCGCGTGCGCCAAAGGCTTTGGGCATTCCTTACAGCAAGGAAAAATGATAAATGTTGCATTATTATTTATCGCTTTGCTATTCTAAACACCAATGCACACGCCGCTCTTATTTAATGATCTATTGATTATTTTATTGGTTTCCGTGCCGGTTGCCTTCGCTTGTCTGCGTTTGAAGTTGCCGGTTTTGGTTGGTTTTATGCTCACGGGAATTGTCATCGGACCTTACGGCTTGGGACTTATCAAAGAACTCGAAGCGATTGAAATTTTGGCGGAAATCGGCGTAATGCTCTTGCTTTTTACGATTGGTTTGGAGTTTTCCCTGAAGCGTCTGGCGGAGATGAAAAAACTGGTGCTAGTCGGCGGCGGATTGCAGGTTTTGCTGACCGTAGCGGCGACTGCGGGAGTTGCCGTGTTTTTCGGGAGAGAACTTAATCAGGCGGTTTTTTTCGGGTTTCTCGTTGCACTGTCCAGCACGGCGATTGTCTTAAAAAGTTTTGTCGAACGCAAGGAAGTTGATTCGCCGCACGGACGCGCCGGAGTCGGGATTTTACTTTTTCAGGACATCAGCATCGTTTTGATGATGCTGTTTATTCCGATTTTGGGCAGTCAGGGCGAATCGGGTTTCGGCGCGATTGCGCGAACGCTCGGCGGTTCTTTGCTGGCGTTGATTTTGATTGTCGCGGCGGCGGGATTTTTAATTCCGATTTTGCTGAAACAAATCGGCAAACTTCGCAATCAAGAAATTCTTCTTTTGACGATTGTTTTGCTGTTTCTCGGCATTTCGTTTGCCACGTCGCAATTCGGTTTGTCGCTTGCGTTGGGCGCGTTTATCGCCGGAATGATTTTGTCCGAATCGGATTTCAGCCATCAAGTAACGGCGGAATTTTTGCCGTTTCGGGACGTTTTCAACAGTATCTTTTTCGTTTCCATCGGTCTGCTTTTATCAGTCGGGACAATGATTGAAAATATCTCGACGGTCGCTTTATGGGTTTTATTTCTCGTCGTCGGGAAATTTTTGATAATTTGGACAGTCGTTCAACTTTTGGGTTTCCCGCAGAGAGTTTCGGTGATTGCGGCTCTGAGTTTGGCGCAAATCGGCGAATTTTCATTCGTGCTGGCAAAGGCAGGAAAAGGCGTAAATTTATTGCCCGAAACCGATTATCAGAGTTTTCTCGCGGCTTCGATTATCTCGATGATTGCCACGCCGTTTATGATTTCCGCCGCGCCTCATCTCGGCTATTTGATGCAAAGAATTTTTAAAGACAAGACGGATTTGCCGACAAACGAAGGCGAAGAAGAAATTCATCTGACATCGAGTGGCGGACTTCAACATCACGTTATCATTGTCGGTTACGGTTTGAACGGGCGAAATCTGGCGCGTGTTTTGCGCTCGGTGGCGATTCCATACACGATTTTGGATTTGAACGCCGAAACTGTGCGGCAAGCAAAAGCAAACGGCGAAAAAATCAATTTCGGCGATTCGACGCGGCGCGAAGTTTTGCATCACGCGCATATCGAAGAAGCCTACGCGATGGTTTTGGCGATGAGCGACCCGCAGAGCGCACGTCGGTGCGTTAGTCAGGCGCGTAAGATGAATCCGACTCTGCATATCATTGTTCGCACACGCTATACTTCGGAAATTACCGAACTGCTCGAAGCGGGCGCGAACGAAGTTATCCCGGAAGAATTTGAAACCAGCATCGAAATTTTTGCTCGCGTTCTTCAGCGTTACGGAATTGACCGCAACACAATCGAAAACCAAATCGGTAAAATCCGTCGGCAAGGTTACGAAATGTTGCGCTCGCCGTCAGTTGCGCCGATAAATTTGGGCAAACTCAATGCGGCGTTGAATTCGGCAACAACCGAAACGGTGAAACTCGAAGCTGATTCGCCGGTGGTCGGAAAAACTCTCGCCGAACTTGATTTGCGCGGCAAAACGGGCGCGACACTAATTGCAGTTTTGCGCGGCGAAGAAACAAAAATCAACCCCGATGCAAAATACATACTCAGCGAAAACGACATTTTAGTTTTGCTCGGCACAACGGAAAAAATCGAAAACGCCGTCCGGCTTTTGCAGGCGGAAACGGCGGTGGAAGGTTTTAATCCATAGCCGAAATAAAACAAAAGTAATTTTTAAAGACTTGATTCTAATTTTAGATTTAACAATTGATTGAGCGAAACGCCTTGCCTCATTGCTTCAAGCGCGAGTTGGCGGTGCATATATTCGGGCATTCGCAAAACGAGTCGTCCGCTGAAAGAACGCTTGCCGAAAGGTTCGGGGATCGGTTCGTTATTTTCCTGTAAATCGTTCAAAACAAAGCTGACAACATCTTTGATTTCGCGCAAGGCTTCTTCCTGTGTATCAGCGTGCGCCGCAAGCGAAGGAAATTCGGCAACGCGGGCGACAAACGCTTCGTCCGTTTCAGACCAGCCGACGCTGTAAAGATAATGTTCCGCTTTCGGCAAATTTGATTTTTTACTTGTTTTGTTCATTTTTCTTATCTTCTTCAAGCTCTTTCAATTTCCGCAGAGCGTTAAGAACTTGGCGCACTTGATAAGGTTTTGCATTTCTATCTTTTCCTTTTTGCAAGTTGATTCGCGGATCGCCTTGCCAAGGAGTTTTGAATATATGATGACTGCCACTAACGCGATAGTTTCCAAAAAATTGTTCGCAAATTTTCAAAAGTTGCGAGAAACGAACTTGTTTCGCTTCGTCTAATTGCTCAATAGCTTTTAAAATATCTTCTTGTGTCATAACGTTTGCTTGTTTGTAATAGAGCAATTTTCAGTAAATTTATCCGTATTTATGCCAACGTCTAACACCACGCTAAAATGCGTGTTTTGAAGAAAATTACCTAATTGCTTACTGAATTGCTCTATTTAATACGGATTACTCTTGATATTTAATTATGATTATCTAGGTTTATTTTAAGTTACTCTTTAGTAGACAACACAATCTAGAAAGTATTTTGTGGAAATTTCTAGTTGTGAGAAGAATGATACTATATCAAGTATCACTTTTCAAATTATCAAAAAGCAATTTCCTTAACCTCTATATTCTGTGATAAAAAATAATTCCTTTATGAGTTACGAAAAAGCAATGGAAGCGGCGGAGTTTATCCGCTCGAAATATGGTAAAGAGATAAAAATCGCGCTGGTTTTGGGAAGCGGTTTGGGTGCGTTTGCGGATGAGATCGAGAATGCGGTGAAGATTCCTTACGAGGAAATTCCACATTTTGCGCGTTCGACGGTCGAAGGACACGCCGGAC
>CALMEH010000268.1 GCA_937863115.1 uncultured Acidobacteriota bacterium | reverse complement strand
GGACCGATTTTTTCGGCTGTTCCGGCGTTACTTTTGGCGTTTATTGATTCGCCGATAAAAGCTCTGTATGTGCTTGGTTTGTTTATTATAGTTCAAATTATCGAATCAAATATCGTTACGCCGTTCATCGAACGCCGCACGGTCGAACTTCCGCCCGCACTGACAATCATCGCGCAAATCGCGCTCGGCGTTCTGCTCGGCGGTTTAGGTTTAGTTCTCGCCACGCCGCTTTTAACCGTGATTATCGTGCTTGTGCAGATGGTTTATGTCGAAGATGTTCTCGGCGATAAAAACACGGAAGCCGAAGAAAAAACAGAAGATATTCAACGCAAAGACACAAAGACGCAAAGACGCAAAGATTTAAAGGAAGAAATTAAAACTGAAACAACTGAATAAATTTTTGTCGCAAAAATAAAATAAAACTTTGTGCCTTCGCGTCTTTGAGCCTTTGCGTTAAAATAAAAAATTTATGATTGAACGCTACACATTGCCCGAAATGGGCGCGATTTGGTCGCTGGAAAACAAATTTCAAAAATGGCTCGAGGTCGAAATCGCCGTTTGCGAAGTTCACGCGGAAGATGGAATTATTCCGGCGGACGCACTCGAACAGATAAAATCGAAAGCGGCTTTTACGGTCGAACGTATTAACGAAATCGAAAAAACGACTGATCACGACGTTATTGCTTTTACAACGAATTTGGCTGAAAATATCGGCGATGCGGCGCGGTTTGTGCATTATGGATTAACTTCAAGCGATGTTGTGGACACGGCAAATGCTCTGCTTTTGAAAGAATCGTGTGAAATTCTTTTGCCGAAAATTGATGCGCTTTTGGAAGTTTTGAAACGCCGCGCTTTTGAATTTAAAGACACGCCGCAAATCGGTCGAACGCATGGGATTCACGCCGAACCGACAAGTTTCGGTTTGTGTTGGGCTTTGTGGTATTCGGAATTTCAGCGCAATAAAGAAAGACTTTTGAAAGCCAAAGAAATAGTTTCGGTCGGCAAAATTTCGGGCGCAGTCGGCGCGTTCGCACATCTTGCGCCTGATGTTGAAGAAAGAGTTTGTTTAAAATTGGGAATTTCCGCCGCCGATGTTTCGACGCAGGTAATTCAGCGTGACCGTTACGCCGAATATCTTTGCACGTTGGCAATTATCGCGTCATCGCTCGAAAAAATTGCGCTTCAAGTCCGCCATTGGCAACGCACGGAAGTCCGCGAAGCGCAGGAAAAATTCAAAACCGGACAAAAAGGTTCATCGGCGATGCCGCACAAACGAAATCCGATTCTTTCGGAAAGAATTTGCGGAATGGCGCGGACGGTTCGCGCCAATGCGATTGTCGGTTTGGAAAATGTCGCGCTCTGGCACGAACGCGATATTTCGCACAGTTCGGCGGAAAGAATCGTTTTGCCGGATTCTTCGGCAACGCTCGATTATATTTTGGCAAAAACGACATCTTTGCTCGATAAGCTCGTTGTTTATCCCGAAAATATGCTGAAAAATTTGAATTTAACGCGCGGACTTGTTTTCAGCGGTCAATTACTTTTGGCTTTGACGCAAAAAGGCGTTTCACGCGAAGAAGCGTATATTTTGACGCAGCGAAATGCAATGAAAGTTTGGGACGAAGGCGGCGAATATCGTGAACTTGTTTTGGCAGACACAGACATTCGTGCCAAATTATCAGAAGAAGAAATCGAAAACGTTTTCGACGTGCGGCATTATTTGCGAAATGTCGAGAAGGTTTTTGAGCGGGTTTTTGAAAAATAAAAAGCGAGAGCCGAAACTCTCGCGTTTGTAAGAAATTGGAAATTAAAATTAACCGTTGCTCCATTTTTCCGCCATATCGCCGATGACGGGAAGTTTGAATGATTCACCTTGATAGGCTTTATAGGCTAAAAATATCATTCCTATGAAGGACAACAGTCCGAGTAATCCCATTAAACCGAAAACTAATGACCCAAGGGTTGTTGAAATTGCCAAAAAGATGCCTCCGACTATTCCCAAAACGACATAAATAATCGTTACCGCGACCCAATAAAGAATTGATTGAATCGAGTGGAACTTCACCCATTTGTTGTCTTTTTCAATAAAAATCAGAATCAGAGCCAATAATCCAACAGGGTATCCGATTAAAGCCGTTACATTTCCATCAAGACCAATTGCTGATTTGCCAGTGTTTTGCATTTGTTTTTATTCTCCTTAATAATTTATTTAAATTGCAGACTTGCCGAAAATATTATACCAATACGAAAATAGATACAAGGCTTCGTAAGTAAAAAGTAAAAAGTAAAAAGTAAAAAGTCGGTGGAAGTCTGATTATTCTACTAAATTTATGAAAGCAAAAGTTTATGTTACGTTAAAACCGAGTGTGCTTGACCCGCAAGGGAAGGCGATTCATCATTCGGTCGAATTGCTCGGATTCGATAAAATTAACGACATCCGGCAAGGAAAATATTTTGAAATCGCGCTCGATACGGCTCTTTCCGAGTCGGAAGCAAAATCTGCGGCTGAGAAAATCGCCAAAGACGTTTTGGCAAATCCCGTGATTGAAGATTATCGGGTTGAAATTGTTTAATTGGTCTTTGGCTTTTGGTCTTTGGTCTTCGAGAAAAACCAAAAGCCAAAAACCAAAGATCAAAGACCAAATTTATGAAATTCGGAGTAATAGTTTTTCCCGGCTCGAATTGCGACCACGATGCTTATCACGTTATTTCAAAGCACGTCGGTCAGCCGGTTGATTTTATCTGGCACAAGCAGACGGATTTGAGCGAATATGATGCCGTGATTGTGCCGGGCGGTTTTTCTTACGGCGATTATTTGCGTTGTGGCGCGTTGGCGAAATTTTCGCCCGTGATGTCGGCGGTTAAAGAGGTTGCGGGGCAAGGGGAGGTTGTTTTTGGGATTTGTAACGGGTTTCCGATTCTTTTTGTAGCCGGATTATTGCCCGGCGCGTTGATTCGCAACAAAAATCTGCATTTTATTTGCAAGCACGTCAATCTGAAAGTCGAAAATAATCACACGCCTTTTACGAGCGAAATCGAAGCCGAAAAAGTGCTTTCGATTCCGATTGCCCACGCCGAAGGCAATTACGTCTGCGACGACGATACATTTCACGCGCTCGAAGAAAACAATCAAATCGTTTTTCGTTATTGCAATGAAGCGGGCGAAATTACCGATGAAGCAAACCCGAACGGCGCACGTTCAAACATTGGGAATTTGCAACGAAAACCGAAATGTTTTAGGAATGATGCCGCACCCCGAACGC
>CALMEH010000267.1 GCA_937863115.1 uncultured Acidobacteriota bacterium | reverse complement strand
AACTAGCATACAAGATTTTCAAATATCTATAAAACTATTCTGTCCACTTACTTACAATCATAATTGTTGTGTAAATTATTTGTTTCATATTCGTTACGGTTGTCATAAATTTTTATTTTTTCGGAAATAATTTGTTAATTTTTTCGCTAAATTCTTCGGCTTTAATTAGTGTTTCTTCCAATTCAGGTGCATTTGTCGGATATTGTGCGCCCGGCGGAACAATCCAAAGCGAGGTTTGTTCTTCGTAATCTCCTTCAGAAATGGCAAACGTAATTCGAGTTAAATCATATTTTCTGAAAATCAGACTTTTATACATTTGTTTCAAACTCGCAATTTTATAATTTTCGGGAGCGTTCTTGTTCAAAACAGTTGAAATCAAACCTTCGGATAAAGGATTATCATTGATTCCAAGCATAAAATTATCCATTATCGCTTTATATTCGTCTAACGTATTTAATTTCCCGAATGCGTCAAAAGGATCACCGATTAGAGGTGATGCAACCGGAATAACATCCGAATAAGTATTTGAACAATTTCTCGGTAATCCGACAATTTTTACGGAAACTTCAAAACTACTTCCTTCGTCTTCTTTCATCACAATAAATTCGACTCGTGAAGTTCCTTGCCCGCGAATAATTTGACCTTTTGAAAATGTCCATTCATAGCTTAAATTCAACTTCTCCGCGTTTTCACCGACTTTAACTTCAAAAATTGTCGTTTTTTCGGGAACAGGAATTCCATTCGGCAAATCAAATTTAATTTCAGGGCAAGAATTTTGATTCGTTTGAGCCGAAACGGTCAAACAGAACAAAAAAATTAGAATGATGTTTAGGATAAATAGTTTCATGTTTTAATAATAATCCTCATCAAAAAATTCTTCATCTTGGTCTTCTTCAAAATCTTCGTCAAAAGTGCGAAAAAATTCGTTACGGAAACGACGGTCTTTTTTCAGAAGATTATTAACGAAAACGCGCAAAGCGGCATCATTAACGCTGTCCAAAATCGCTTTGAACTTCACCGCCGAATCGGTAAAATCTTTTGCCCGAAGTTTGTAAAAAACAGCAACGGCGTGCTTGCAGGTATTGCCGTAATCGTATGGACAATCGCATTCGTATTCGGCAATTCTTTCGCTATCAAGTTTAACAAAAACCGTGTAAACACTGCTTCCAAACACCGTTGCACTGTATTCATTATCCGAAACTTTTTCAATCTTTCGGACATCACCGTTTTTGAAATAATCATAACCGCGACTAACGATTTTATTTTCGACTGATTTTTCAAAATCATTCAGATTCATTAGCATAATATTTCGTAAAAGCTCTGATGCCTTTCCCGCGCTTTTCGGTAAATTGCGTTTCTTTTCTTATCAAATTTAAATTCACGACCTTTCGGCGTTTTCAGATTTTCGATACTTTCTATTTTGCCAATAGTTTCGAGCGCAAGCAAAACCGCGCCGCGTGAAGATGCTTCGCGGGTTTCGGGTAAGTTTAGATTTTGTGCCAAAACGTCGGCGATGATTTGTGTCCAGACGGGCGATTCGCGGAGTGCGCCGCCGCTGGCAATGATTTCCTTTATTTTGCAGACTTGGTTTAATCTGTCGTAGATTTCGGCGAAACGATATGCAACTGATTCGAGCGCGGCTTGAACAATATCGAGCGAATCGGTCGCAGTTTTCAAACCTAAAATCGCGCCGTGTGCCGTTTCGTTGTAACCTGTCGAACGTTCGCCCGCGAGAAATGGTAGAAAAGTTAAACCGTGCGAATCGGGCGCGTTTTGCGAAATTTTGTCTTCGATTTCGTCGTCTGTTCCGCTTAATTTCAGATTATCCTTCAACCAACGATAAAGTCCGCCGCCGTCAGACAGTGCGCCGCCAATGATAACTCTTTTTCTATCAATGCGATAACACCATAAACCGTTCGGGATTTTTTCGGGAATTTTGCCCGCAAACGCAACACGCATTGCGCCGCTCGTGCCGATCATCAACGCGGCTTTGTCTTTGTTCACACAGCCTGCGCCGATGTTATTTGCCGCGCCGTCGCCGATTGCGAGAAACCATTTTGTAGTTTTTAATCTTTCCCAACGCTTTGCATATTTTGCGTTTAGCTGAAATGTTTGCACGTCGTCCGCGACGATTTCGGGCAAACTTTCGCGTTTAATTTTCAAAAACTTTATCAAATCCGTGTCCCAAACATTAGCGCGAATATCAAAAATTCCGGTTGCCGAAGCCATCGAAACGCTCGTTACGGCTTTGCCGAAAAATTTCAGCGCGAGAAAATCGCTGAACGAAATCCATTTTCCGGTTTTCTCAAAAATGTCGGGGAACTCCGTGCGAAGCCATAAAAGTTTCGCCGTCCAAAAACTCGAATGAAAATGTGCGCCGGTTCGATTGTGAATTTCGGTTTCATCAAATTTTTTCCGCAAATCAGCGACATATTTCGCACTTCGCGTATCTGCCCAACCGAAAATTTTGGTCGTTGGCTTGCTTTTTGCGCCAATTCCGACAAGGCTGTGCCAAAACGAAGAAGCCGCAATGTGCGAAATTTCGCCTTTAATTTTCGCGGCTTTCGTCAAAACATCGTCAATCGCTTTTTCTATTTGCGCCAAACCTTCGAGCGCGTCAATTTCCGCGCCGCCGTCGTCGGTGGCGATTAATTGGCGTTCATTTTTAACAAAAGTTTCGGGCAAAACATTTCCCGCAAAATCATAAAGCGCGGCGCGAACGCTCGAAGTTCCGATGTCTAAAACTAAAATTAAAGGCTCATTTTTCATTCGTAATTCTTTCAAATCAGTTTAATCGAAAATCCACCGCAAGCGTTAAAGCGAAAATCAAAAAATCTAAACTTCTACTGTAAAATTTGCGTAATTTGCTTCTGACGCTTATTTTTTTACTTTTTACTTTGATTGAAAGTGAATTTGAGTTATGATAACGGCAAAACCCTTCACAAAACATTGTCTTTAAAAATCAGGAGCTATAAACGGAAATGAAAAAATGTCCAACTTGTAATAACGATAATGCTGATTCGATGCGGTTTTGTTTGCAGTGCGGAACGCCTTTGCCGGATGCGCCAATGGTCGTAAATCTCGGCGGCGGCAGCCAGAGCGGACAAGGGCAATCGAACTACGGCAACACGATGGAAACGCAAGTGAGCAATCGCGGCAATTTCCAGCAAAATTTCCAACAACCGCAACAACAATCGGGCGGTTTTCAAAATCCGCCGCAATTTTCAAATCTTCCGCCGTCTGCGCCTAAAAAAGGTAAAACTTGGCTCGT
>CALMEH010000266.1 GCA_937863115.1 uncultured Acidobacteriota bacterium | reverse complement strand
AATATTATAGCGGGCAATGCGGTTAAGATTTTGAAACGCGGTGAATGTTTGCGTGGCGGTAAAAGCACCGCCGAAATATAAATTATCGCCCATCAACGCCATTGCAAAAACGCTGTTGTTGAGTCCGTTGCCGGAAACGGTTGACCAAGTATTTGTCGAAGTGTTGAAACGCGCAACGCGATTAAGATTCAGCACGGAACTGTTAAATGTCCGCGTGAAAATGCCTCCGACAAACAAAGTATTTCCCGAAACCGCTAAATCATAAACCCAATTATTCAGCCCGTTACCCGGAAGCGGCGACCAAGTATTTGTCGTCAAATTATAAACGGCAATGTTGTTGAGATTTGTAACTGCGCCGTTAGCCGTCTGCGAAAATTGTCCGCCGACATATAAATTATCGCCCGAAACCGCTAAGGCAAAGACCGGTCCGTTCAGTCCGTTATTTGGCAATGCCGACCAAGTTTTTGTTGCAGGATTATAGCGGGCAATACGGCTTAAATTAGTTATCACGCCATCGGCTGTTCCTGAGAATGAACCGCCGACATAAATCATTCCATTTGCATCCGCCGTCATTGCCTGAACTTCATTGTTTAAGGCTTTGACGTTTGAAAAGCCCAAGTTCGCCCAATCAACGCTCGAAGTTCCGTTTTGAAGCGAATCCGAAAAATTGAATATCGGCATATCGAGGCTGATAAGGCTTTTTAAGTTTGTCAATAGCATTCCATCACCGCTCTGTGTAAAAGTTCCTCCAACAAACACTTGGTTAATTGTATTGCCGGGGTTTATCGCTAAAGCATTAACAGTATTATTTAATCCTTCGCCCGCAAGAGCTTCCCAATTCTCTGCATTTACATCCCCGACAAATGCGATATTGCCAAGATCGAGCGTTGCGTTATTGAAAGAACGGGTAAAAGTTCCGCCGGCAATCAGAATTGAATCTTCGATTGCCAAGGCTCTGACTTCGCCGTCAAAACCTTCGCCGGGAACCGGATACCACGGGTGAAAATCTGACGGAAATTCATATTTAGCAATTCGGTTTACGGGAACAAGATTGGGTTCGCCCGGATTTACGGTCGAAGTGAAATTACCGCCGATATAAATGTAGCCACCTTCGGATTTTAATGCTCTGACAGTATTGTTTAATCCATTGCCGTAAAGAGGAAACCAAAGATTTCCATCAAATCGCGCTATCCGATTCAGATTTGTTTGGCTTCCGTTATGCGATTGCGTAAATTCACCGCCGACAAACACATTGTTCGGAAATAATTGAGAAATTTCCAAAGCGTGAACCGTGTTATTCAATCCATTGCCCGATAAAGACTGCCAGCAACCGGACATACAAGTATTTGCTTCTACATATCGGGCAATGTTATTAAGATTCGGAGAACCGACGAAAGTTTCGGAAAAACTTCCGCCGACAAACAAATGATTTCCTGAAAACACGAGCGCATTGACATCGCCGTTCACACCTTCGTCCAAAAGCGGTGACCAAATTCGTGAATCAATATCGTAACGGGCGATATTGTTCAATCCTGATGAAGGAAAATCTAAACTTGCGGTTCTTGAGAAACTGCCGCCGACATATAAATATCTGCCTGATATTGTCAAAGATTTAACATAACTTTCCTCTTTGGAGTTGTCATTAACCAATCCGCCACTGTCAAGCGCGTGAAAAGTGTCTTTTACTTTATCGTAAAAAATAATGTTATAAGCCTTAACGCCATTAACCGAACAAAAACTGCCTCCGGCAAACATATTTCCGGTTCTTTCATCAACGGCAATGGCATTGATGGTTACTTGAAAAAACACATCGCAATTATCCGGTTCATTATGAAAGCGCGGGTCATAATAAGACGGAAACGGATCATCACAACTTAATTGAAAGCCCACGGTCAATAAAATAAAGATCGGCAATAAATATTTCCGCAAATTATTCGTCAGCGTTCTTAAAAATCTTCTCGTTCTTTTCATCTCAACACTCCTTTTCTACTGCAAACTTACAAAAGTTTTTTGTCTGGTAAGACAATCTTGCCTTGACTTGAGTTCAAAAGTCTTCAAAAATTAAATCAGAAGTTCTCAGAAGTTCTCAGAGAGTATGCAAAACGTAGCGGATTCAACGATTTACGAATTCGATGATTTTCGATTTGTCGCCAAAACACGTCGCTTGAACCGAAAAAGCAACGGCGAATATGTATCTCTGCAACCGAAAGCCGCCGAACTTCTGCTGTTTTTGCTGAAAAATGACGGCAGAGTTTTGAAGAAAGATGAACTGTTGGAAACAGTTTGGGGCGAGAATTTTGTCGAAGAATCAAATCTTTCACAAACAATTTTCGTCCTCAGAAAAGCCTTGCGCGAACCGCACAAAACGCCGCAATTTATCCTGACCGTTCCGAATCGCGGCTACCAATTCATTGCCGAAGTCAATAAAATCTTGACCGAAGACAGTATTCTCGATGTTGATATTTTGACCGAAACGGAAACTTTTCAAGTTCAAAGTTCAAAGTTCAAAGTCCAAAGTTCCGAAAACCAAAGTCCAAAATCCAAAGTCCAAAGTTCAAAGTTCAAATTAGTTTGGCTGACAGTTCCGCTCATTTTGCTAATCGCCTTTGGATCGTATTGGTTTTATCCCAAATCGAAACCGATTGGTCTGGGCGAAATCAAAACGATTGCGGTTTTGCCGTTTGAAGATTTGAGCGAAGGGCAGACGGAAAAATATCTCGGCGTAAGTTTGGCGGATGCTTTGGTTAATAAATTCGGTGAATTGAAACAAATTAAGGTGCGCCCGACACGGACGGTTCTAAAATATACGGAAACCCGCGAAGATGCCGCGAAAATCGGGCGCGAGCTTCAAGTTGACGCAGTTTTGGACGGACGGATTCAGCGCGTCGGCGAACAAGTTCGTGTTAGTGTTCAACTAATCATAGTTTCCGACAACGCAACAATTTGGACGGAGCGGTTTGATGATAAATTTACAAACTTTTTCGCCGTTCAAGATTCAATCAGCCAAAAAGTCGTGCAATCTCTAGCGTTGAAACTCGACGACAAAGAACGTGAAAGATTTAATCGGCACGGCACGGAAAACGCCGAAGCGTATCAAGATTATTTGCGCGGAATATTTTTTATGAACAAGCGCATCAACGACAATTTGCCGAAAGCCGTTAGCTATTTTGAACAGGCAATCCAAAAAGATGCGAATTTCGCGCTCGCCTACGCCGCACTTGCAAATTGCCATCTGATTATGCCGGAATATGCCGGCACACCAACACAAGAATCTTATCCGCTTGCGAAAAAATACGCGCTTAAAGCACTCGAACTCGATGAAGAACTCGGCGAAGCACACATAATTCTTGGAGGCATCATTGCTAATCAAACGGGCTATTCAGCGCAATCGGAAAAAGAATTCAGGCGGGCGATTGAACTCAATCCGAATTTTGCCAACGCGCATCGTTGGTATGCCCACAATCTCCGCTTTCAAAAACTCTATACGGAAGCCTTGACGGAATATCGCCGCGCACTCGAACTTGATCCTACGTCAGTAATAATTTTGATAAATATTGCCCAAACTTTTAAGGAACAAGGCTATTATGAGGCGGCAATCGAAGAATTAAACAAAGCCCTTTCGTTTGACCCAAATCACGCGATTGTGCGCGATGAACTTGCGCGGGTTTATTACAAAAAAGGTTTATACGCCGAAGCCTTGATTCATTCGCAAAAAGCGGTTGATTTGTCCGACCGACTGCACACGCTTCTTGTAACTTTGTGCGAAATTCACATAAAATTGGGCGAACGCGGTAAAGCATTGGAAGTCATCGGCGAACTCGAAGAGAAATATCCGAGTGCCGCAAGCTATTATATCGCAATGCTTTATGCCGAATTTGGCGACAGAGAAAAAATGTATGAATGGCTGGAACGTGCAATTAAAGAAAAACCCAGAGATTTACACGAACTAAAAGACGAACCGAATTTCGCTTCCTTCCGCAACGAACCGCGTTTTCAAGAAACGGTGCGCCGTGTCGCTGTTTTAACATCATCGCGTTAAAAGCAAACGCCTTAAGTTTTGCAATTCACTTTGTTTTATAATTTGTCGTTTTGCCACTCACTATTGTAAAGTTTAGCTATTGTCAGTTCAGAGTTACGGCTTCAGGCGCGAAAACGCTTCACGGCTGAAGCCGTAACTCTGAACTCCTTTCTTTACCGATGAATCCACTCAAAAAATTTTTATTTGAGCTTCAAGAAGTTACGCTTCTTATTTATGCCTCATTTGTGAGTTTATTCAGCCGTCCGCGCTATTTCGGCGAAACGGTGCGGCAGATGGATTTGATTGGTGTCGGCTCGCTTCCGATTGTTTTGCTGACCGGATTTTTTACGGGCGGCGTGTTGATTTTGCAGACTTTTCCGACGCTTCAATATTATTCGATTCAAAACGAAGCCGGACGTTCGGTGGCAACTTCACTTGTCCGCGAACTCGGTCCCGTTTTATCGGCTTTGATGGTTTCGGGCAGAATCGGCTCGGCAATTTCGGCTGAACTAGGTTCGATGGTCGTTTCGCAACAGATTGACGCAATGCGTGCGCTCGGAACTGATCCGACACGAAAATTAGTTGTTCCGCGTCTGCTTGCATTGTTTCTGATGCTGCCGATTTTAACTGTCGCGGCAGATATTTTCGGAATTATCGGCGGCGGAATTATTGCTTCGGGGCTTTTTAATCAGGAATTAAATGTTTATCTGAATTCGGTTCGCGCCGGGCTGACAACTCAAGATATTATCGGCGGCATCATCAAACCGTTCTTTTTCGGTTTAATTATCGGCAGTATCGCCTGCAACAAAGGTTTAAGCACAACGGGTGGCACGGTCGGTGTTGGGCGTTCGACAACAAACGCTGTGGTTGTTTCATCGGTTTGGGTAATCATTTTCGACTTCTTTTTGTCGAAGGCATTGCAGACGATTCTCGATCTTGGGCGCGTTTGATTTTATAATTTCAATTGACGAATTTTATGGTTACACCGCAAAACAATACGCATGAACCGCGCTTTGTCGAGGGTTTTGAAATCCACGATTTTTCGGAATCTGTTGACAATACGCACCGAGTTGTTCCTGCTATCGAATTCCGCGACATACATCTTTCGTTTAACGGCAAAAAAATCCTTAACGGCGTAAGTTTTAAGGTGCGACGCGGCGAAACGAAATTGATTTTGGGGCGAAGCGGCGGCGGAAAATCCACAACTATTAGGCTGATTTTGGGTTTGCTCAAACCTGATTCCGGTCAGATTTTGATTGATGGCGAGGACATCACCAATTACACAGAAATTGAAATGATGAATGTCCGCCAAAAAATCGGAATGATTTTTCAGGAAGGCGCATTGTTCGACTCGCTTTCGGTCTATGAAAATGTCGCCTATCGTCTGCACGAACAAGGAATTGACGAAGAAACTTGCGAGAAAGAAGTGCGCCGAATGCTTCGATTCGTTGATTTGGAAGACGCGATTGATAAAATGCCGAGCGAACTTTCAGGCGGAATGCGGCGGCGCGTCGGCATTGCGCGTGCGCTCGTCGGCGACCCGCAGATTGTAATGTTTGACGAACCGACTGCCGGACTTGATCCGCCAACGGCGCGGACAATTTGCGAATTAGCCATAAAATTGCGTGATTTGGAAGATGTTTCTTCGATTTTCGTTACGCACGAGATGAATAATTTGAAATATCTTTCATCGGAATATGCAGTAGTTAATAACGATGGCGAGGTCGTTTTCGAACCTGAAGGCGAAAAACTTTGTTTGATAAATACGAATGTTATTATGTTACGCGATGGCAAAATTATTTTCAGCGGTTCAAATGAAGAACTCGAAAGAGTTGAGGACGCTTACATTAGGAAATTTATAAACGGGAAATAATTGAGTTCCAAGTTTCAAGTTTCAAGTTTCAAGTTGAAAAACGCGCGAACTTGGAACTTGAAACTTGGAACTTGAAACTTAAATTTATGGCAAATTCAACAAGAAACATAACTTTCAGTCAGGTGCGTGTGGGGATTTTCGTGTTGTTCGGATTGGGCGTTTTAGCGTTTATGATTTTGAACTCGACCGGCGATTTCAATCCGTTCGAGAAAAAATTGAAACTCAAAGCCAGATTTGCCCAAGCCGACGGATTGCGTGAAGGTGCGGAAGTTCAGCTTGCCGGAGTTCGTATCGGCAAAGTCGGCGAAGTTTCGCTGCTTTCGCCCGATTCGCCCGCTGATGCAAAAATCGAAGCCGTTTTACTTGTTGACCGCGAACTCAATAATCGCCCGATTACCGAGCGAATTCGCACCGATTCGACCGCGCAACTTATCGCAACTTCGATTCTTGCCAACGATAAAACTATTAACATTACGCCCGGAACTTCAAAAGGCGAAACGGTCAGCGAAAATCACGTTTTGGATTCGACCGTTGCGATTTCGATCAATCAATTGACGCAAACCGGCAACGATCTTCTCCAACAAATCAATCAAATCGCCACGCCCGCAAATCAAATTTTGACCAAAGCCAATCAAGGCGATGGCACGCTCGGACAAATTATCAATAACGACCAACTTTACAAAAGTTTGGACGAAACCGTCGGCGAAACGAAGGTTACGATGTTGAAATTGCAAAATACGCTCGAAAAAGTCAACAGCGGACAAGGCAGTGCGGGAAAATTGCTCAACGATCCGCAACTTTATAACAATTTGAATAAAACCGTCCAACAACTCGAAGCAATTTCAAACGACATTCGCGCCGGAAAAGGAACAGCCGGAAAACTTCTCTCCGACGATGCGCTTTACACCGACACACGCGCCGCCATCGCCGATCTGCGCGTTACGGCAAACAAACTCAATCTGATTGCCGAAGATTTTAAAGTTATTACGCAAAATTTGAACGAAGGAAAAGGCACGGCGGGAAACCTTTTAACCGACGAACAACTTTATACCGATGCGAAAACCGCGCTCAACAAATTTAGCGCAACTGCCGATAAAATCGATCTTTTAATAACCGACACACAAAACGGCAAAGGCACGATCGGCAAACTTTTTACAGACGAAACGCTGTTCAATAATCTCAATCAAACAACGTCGAACATTAATCAATTTTCATCCGAAGGCACAAAACTTTTATACGATTTTCGCCAAAATCCGAAGAAGTTTTTATCAATTAAATTCAAATTATTCTAAAGTTTGGAGTCCCGACTGCAGTCGGCAAAACCGCAAGCGGAGCAAAGCGGTTTTTGGTTAATTTCCAATGAATTCGGCGTTCAGCAAGTTTCTGCTTCGCTTCGCCTGCAGTAAGCCGACTGAAGTCGGAACTCCAAACGTTACATCTTATAAAAAAAGGCGGAAATTGCTGATGTGTTTCCATTAAAAGTAGATTGCCCGAAGGCGAAGTAACACCAAGCATAGCCGCCTTTTTTGAAGGAAATTAAATCGGTGGTTTATTGTTTTCGAGACAAGTTTGTAGTAACCGAATTTATAGCCTTCGTTGCGTCGGAAAGCTCGCGTGTAGTTTTTTTTTTGGACTTGTAGTAACAACGCGAATAGCCGACGGCATTTTTATCAAATACCCATAAATTTTAGCGTTTCGCCATAGCTTTCGGCAAACGGCGCATAATCGAAACGTGTTTCCGCTTGGTCGCGTTCCGTAATAATTTGACCGCGTGCTTCGGCGTGCATTTTGAGCAAATCATAAACCGAAAATTTCGGCGGCTCGCAATAAGGTTTAATCGCTTCGAGAATTTGCGTAACATTTGCCGACGCAACCGGAATTCCCGTCTGGTCAATGTCGAGAAAAATATATTCCCGCGTTTCCAGATCGATTACCGCAACAATCGTCGTAACGCTCTCGCTTTGCAAACGAACCGCGTTCGCCAAAGTTGAAGGCACAAAAACCTCGTTTGCTTCGGCAAACTCGCGTTCCATATATCCAAACGCGCATTCTTTGACCGTATTCAGTCCGCGACCGTTATAATTTCTTGCGTCCAAAACGACATATTTAAAACCTGTTTTCAAAGATTGGGCAACATTAACATCAATATATTCCGCACACGCACCTTGCCGATGACGCACATCTCCCGAATAACAGCCGATTTCCGCATTATGCGAGCCGTTCCAACCGATTCGTTCACACAATCCGAAACCCAGAAAAGTTGCGGTCAGATCAATATCTTCACTTCCTCTTTCATCAAACCAATGAAGAAAAGCGCGAATTACCTTCGCATTTTGATTGCCGATTGCCGTTCGCTGTCCGCGAATTGTCGGACGCAAGGCAGTAGAAAGCGAACGCATATTCGCAGGCATCGGAATATTTTTCAGTTCTTCGTCAATCCAAACTGCGCCGAGCGGCGGAAGTTTTGAAAATTTTTCCGTCAGCACATTTTTGATAATTTTTTGAACCTCCGAAACTGTTTCAACATCCAACGCTTCCAAATCGGGCAATTTTGTTCTTGCTCGTGCGCCTTTTATCATGATCGTGCGATTTTTCAACGGATTCGTGCGGCGTTCAAAATGCGTGTAGGCTTCAAATAAAACTTTGTTGGAAACCTTCTTCGCAACTTTTTCAAATTCGCGCAAAACCTCGTTTTTATCGAACGTTCGCACGAGCCAATCAACGCGCCTCATAAATTCGCCCGGACGTTCCGATAATATTTTCAAACTTTCGGCAAGCGAATCTTTAAAACCTTCATTAACACGCCCGAACCACGACGTAACTTTTTCATTTCGCAAGCGATCGAACATCGCGGCGGTTTTCGGAAATTGCCGCGCATATTCGCCCGGATGAAGAATTTCGCCGAGTCTGATGAATCGCTGATCTTTCAAAACAGCTTCGGACGCTTCGCAACTCGTTTTCTCGAAAAGCGCGAGAATTCGTCTTCGCTCGGCACGGCTGAATTTGCGAAACTTAAATTTTTCGCGTGCCGGATTCGCGCTTAATTCTTTTGACCAAGCGTTGATTTTAATCAATGCCGCCGGAACTTTCGGCAAAGAAACATCGCCGCCCGACATTCCGACTGCAATCCGCAAAACGTCCGTAACCGTCTGAACCGGAACGTCCAAACCAATAACCGCAATCGCGCACAAAGTTTCTTTAAACGGAATGATTTTCGGCAGTTCTACCGTTTTATTTTCGGCAATCCATTTCACGTCAGCCAAATCTTGCGGTGTCAAACTTTGATTTGCTGAAACCAGATCGGTGAAAATCTTTTGCAGAGTTTCGCTGTTTCCCGCCTTATAAATCGTATAATTCGGTTGTTCAAACGCGGACGGGCGATTTTTCGTCCATTCGTTCGGCTCATAATTTCCGTTGGAAAGATAATGAATTATCTGATGAAGCCACAATTCGACTTCCGTTTTTTCCATTACTTCTTGCGGAAAGCCTTTCCAAAACGGACGATAATCACTCTCCGCGCCGGTCGCCATTTTCAGATATGAAATTAACTCGTCGTGAAATTTAATAAGTTCCGCGATAGATGCACGTTCAAGCATTTCACGAGCTTCTTTTGATGGCAAAAAACCAAATTTCATCAACTCGGCTATTACCGTCATCGCCAAAACCGTATTATGTTCTTCGGTTTTTGGAAGATAAATCAAATTTTTTCTTAATCTTATCGAGTGTTCCATATTTCAAATCTCATCTTAAATTAAGCAATTTAAAAAACAAAATCGGGCAGATAAATCGCCCGATTTTAAGATATTGGTGCTGAGGGCGGGACTCGAACCCGCACGGATTGCTCCACACGCCCCTCAAACGTGCGCGGCTACCAATTACGCCACCTCAGCAAGGGAAAATCTAAAAATTATTTGTTTGCGTTGGCTTTATTGGTGTTTGCCGTCGCGTTTGGTTTATTTGTGTTTGCCGCGCTGTTTGCTTTGTTCGCCGTGTTTGCATTATTGGCATTCGACGGTGCGACAATATTCGCATTTGTCGTGTTCGTATTTATTGTGGCGTTCACGTTCGCGGCGTTGGCATCAACATTCGAGTTAGTCGTATTTGCGTCAACATTCGTGTTGGCGTTGGTGTTTGCCGCCGGCGTTTCGGTTGAAGAACTTGTCGTTGAAAGAACCGAAACATCGCCCGTAATCGCGGGCATCGCCAATAGCAAAGCCGAAAGCATAAAAACAATCGCCGCACTGATGGTAAGTTTGGATAAAACCGTTGCTGTGCCGCGCGGACCGAACGCGTTACTCGAAACATTGCTCGTAAAAAGCGCACCGGCATCCGTCTTGCCCGGTTGAAGCAAAACGCTTCCAATCAGCACAATGCAAGACAGAAAAAATAATGTGTAAAGAAAATAAGTCATACTCGTTAGTAGTTAGTGGTTCGTTATTAGTTGCTAATTCGGTTTTTGCAACTAACAACGCACCACTAACAACTATCTAAAATTCACAATTCGGGCGAAACTTTCCGCATCTAAACTTGCTCCGCCAACCAATGCGCCGTCAATGTCTACGTTCTTCATCAAATCGGCGATGTTTTCGGGCTTGACCGAACCGCCGTAAAGAATTCGTGTGGCGTTTGCCGTGTCCGCGCCGT
>CALMEH010000265.1 GCA_937863115.1 uncultured Acidobacteriota bacterium | reverse complement strand
CAATCCGTTCAAAATCGCCATTGCGTTTTCAGGCGAGAAAAAGGTTGACGGTATCGAATACACCGAACCCGGGATAAACGGTTTTTCAGAAAGCGACACGCGAGAAAAATTTGATGAAGACGATTACCGAATTTTAGTTGTTGCCAATAAATACCTGACCGGATTTGATCAGCCAAAACTAACGGCAATGTATGTTGATAAAAAACTGCAAAGCGTGCAGGCAGTTCAGGCTTTATCCAGATTGAACCGTTCAGCCGATAAACTTGGCAAGAAATCCGAAGATTTATTTGTTCTTGATTTTTTCAATCCGATTGATGAGATTAAAAAATCGTTCGACCCCTTCTATACTTCCACAACTTTAAGCAAGGAAACCGACATCAATGTTCTGCACGAATTAAAAAGTAATCTCGATGAAGCGGGTGTTTACGAATGGTCGGAGGTTGAAGATTTTGTCGAAAAATATTTTAACAACGTCAATGCTCAGGAATTAAGCCCGATTACCGACACCGCCGCCGAAAGATTTAATCAGGAATTGGAATTAACTAATGACGAAAAAGCCGATTACAAAATCAAAGCCAAACAATTTGTCAAAATTTACGGACAGATGGCTTCGATTATGCCGTATGAAATTCCGAAATGGGAAAAACTGTTTTGGTTCTTAAAATTCCTCATTCCGAAACTTATTATTACAGACCCGAACGCCGACAAACTGGACGAATTATTAAACTCGGTTGACCTTTCGACCTACGGGTTGGAAAGAGTCAAATTAAACTCATCAATCGTTTTGGATGAGTCCGAAGCTGAACTTGACCCGCAAAACCCGAATCCGCGAGGAACTCACGGCGGCGAAGAAGAAAAAGATGAACTTGAATCAATCGTCAAAATGTTTAACGAACGATGGTTTCACGGTTGGGAAGCCACCCCAGAAGAACAACGCGTAAAATTCATCAACATTGCTCAAAAAGTAAAAGAGCATCCTGATTACCAAGAAAAATATTCCGAAAATCCTGATAGCCACACTAGAAACCTCGCTTTTGAAAAAATAATTGAACAGGTTATAGGAAGACAACGAAAAAACGAACTTGATTTATATCGACTTTATTCAAAAGATGAAGGATTCAAAAGAGCAATGCAAAACACTGTAAAGAGATTATTGGAAGCCTCCTAGTCCTTGTTTCAACTTGCTGAAAATAAGCAGTTTAATCATTTAATGGGGCAGAATCGTTTTCCACAACACACTCAAAAAGTAGATTCACGGCGAACAAATATAAGAATCAATTATGACTTATAAACAAACCGCTTGGGTAAAGAATTCAAGAGAGGCAACCGGTCAAGACCAACTTGGTTTGCGGTTTTTCTCTGAAACGATTTATCAGGATTTACTACCAAATATAACCAATGTTACAAGTCGAGGACGTTATTATTCATTTTATCCGTGGCTGATCTGGTCGGTTGAAAAAAGATTTGATGATTTAAAGGACTATTCTCTACAAAAGATTGTGCGACGAGCGGACTGTCTCCTAACTTTAATCGGGCTTTACCACAATTACATTTCAGACAACTCAGGTCACAGTCTTCATGATGGTTTAGTTGGAGCAAAAAAACTCAGTTCTGTTTTAGCTGAAATGCTGGAAAGCGGCGAAATGGCTCAACTTTCCACATATGCGATTGAAGAGGAATCTTCAGACCGCTATTTCAAAAATAAATTCGGCGGATTGGGACAATATTATTTCGGACCGCTTAGAGATGCCGGAATTCTCGCCTACAACGAAAAGAATGAAATTAATTATACTGAAGATCGCGGACTGATTATCGCCGAAGCCTTTGATCAATCCGTTAATGGCGATGACTTTTTTGAGGTTTTGAAAAATGATTGGGTCACGGAAAATGATTTGGAAAATCTGTTGGATTTTTGTCCGTGCAGATTATCTGTAAATCCGGCAGAGCAAAATACGCTGATTGATTTTTTATTCTCGCGAATTGAAATTTTTCAGCATCCTCTTTGGGAAAACCGAAGAAAATCTTTGACATCAATTTTGGATTTTATCGAAAGCTCAAATAATCTTGGCTTAGAAATGAAGATTGATTCAACCGGTGTTCATAATTTTCTTGGTTCAGCCTATTCAAGTGCTTTTCACAATCAAGTATTATGGAATGACGAACTTGAACAAACTTCAGAAACAAAAATTTTGTGGCGGCAATACTACGCCGGCGAACTTCTATCTTATGCTGTCCAAGCCTTATTTTGGGCAGGACTGACAAAACTTACCGAAGATGAACGAATCGTTTTAAATTCAAAGGATTACGGCTCTTGGTTTGGAGAGGTTTTCGGTTCTGCCCTCCCTGAGTTTGTTGGTAGTAATTTTACGGAAATTGTTAATGAAATTACCCTTAATCTGCCGGAGATTACAGACCGAAACAGTCCAAACCATGAGATCTATCTGACTCGCCAATTAGAGCAAACTGTCAAAGATAAATGGTTGCCCAACAGACAAGAAAAAATAGTTGTGCTTGCAACTCAAATTCTATTAACACTGGCGGCAAGATTTGAGAATAATAGGTTGAACTTCCCTGTTTCTTTTACTAATCAACAGTTAAATGAATATCCGATAAATCTTACAAATTTTATCTATTATGCCGGAAATGATTGGCGCACAATGAAACTTAATGAATGGCTCGCTTGGCTCGCTACTAAATGGGGCGTGGAAACTCATTTAATGATTGCCTTGAGAAAATTGCAACAGGAATCGCTTGATACCTTTAAGGTTTTTCCTTCAGAAGAAGGTCTTCAGGTTAAAGAATTTATCGGGGACAAAACAATCGAAGAAATTTTAATGCCTGGATTTACCAGTCCGCGCCTACGCACAACTTTTCAAATTCTTTTGGATCTAGGATTACTAACGATTGAAAATGAGTCGTTAATTTTGACTCCCACTGGGAAAAATCTTCTGGAGGAAATCACATATGGCTAAGATCGAAGAGATTTCCTTATTTGACGTAATCGGGGAGAAAAAAGAGAAGTATGAATATTCCTTTATAACAACCTTCAATGCTTATTTACCTTTTTATGAACAAATTGTTTTGCGCCGATTAATCAAAGCTGGATGCCGCGTTAATACTTTATTGATAGATGCCGGTCAGTTTGCCGGTTGTCTCAACGATTTTTCGGGAAACCCTCAATCTGCGGGACGCGATTACACTTTGATTCCCATTGATAGCGGCAACGGAGTCTTTCATCCGAAAATATTACTGCTGCTTGGAAAAGAAAATGCTGCCCTTTGTGTTGGCAGCCATAACCTAACGCTTTCCGGTTTTGGTAAAAATCGTGAATTAACCTCACTATTTGAAGTAAACTCAAATAGTCCAACCCAGGAACGCAAGATTTTTCAAGATGCCTGGAAATCCTTAAGGTTATGGTCAGCAAACCAGCCTGAAGAACTAAGCGACTCTTTTCTGTTTGTTGAAAAGGAAGTAGAATGGCTGACTAATTCAGAAGACCCAATTGCAGAAGATTCAGCTTTGTTTTTTGGTGCGAGTGAAATCGGACTTTCTTTGTGGGAACAGGTTAGCTCCATTTTACCTAATAAAGTGCTAAGGGTAACAATGATTTCTCCATTTTTTGATGAAGAACTAAGGTTTTTGCGTGAAATATCAGAGAAGTTAAACCCAAAGGAGATAGTCGTCGGCATAGAACCAAAATCCGTTCATCTGGCACCGAAAGCCCAAAGCATTTTTACGAATATTAAGTTTGTCAATGCCGAAAAACTGCGAAGTAATCGTGGATATTTACATGCTAAAGCCATTTATTTGGAAACTGAATCCGGCGAGAATTTTTTTATAACCGGAAGTGCCAATATGAGCAGTCCGGCATGGCTTAATGTTAATCGGCGAAATTGTGAATCGGTAATTGTTCTGCGTTCAAAGGAAGCCATTGCAGCAATTGAAGCAATAGGTTTAGATGAATTAGCTAAAACTCCACCAATTACAGATTCTGACTGGCAATTAATTGAAAAAAACAAACTCAATCGAACGGAACTATTCTCCGAAAAGGAAAAAAAGGCTCTTTTAACCGCTATTGAAACAGAAACTGGTTTCAGAATTGTTTTGAAAAATGCACTGCCACAATTTGATACAGATGTTGAATTTATTAACGCTTTTGGAGAAATAATTTATCAAGGCGAGATAACGAACTTTTTGAATTCAGAAATATTTATTGAAGTTCCTGATTCTCAAATTCGTTTTTTGACCAATACTATTAAACTGAATTCGGAATCGGGAGAGATTTATACTGCTTTTGTTCATCACACGCCGGCGATAATATCCAAATTTCATAAAAGTCAGCACCGCGATTTCTTTACTGCGTTGGAAAGTTTCGATATTCCCATTGATACCAAATTCTGGCGGCTTTTTGAACAAATTGTTTTCGATGAGGGGGACAAACTGCCCGATTATATGGAGGCTGAAATTTCGATTCGGCACGAAACAGATAATTTGGAGGTTAAGCTCGGCGATTCTGTTTCGCTTCAGGAAACATTTTCCATCAAAACTGCTGACATTGGATTTAAGGACAGATTGAATCAAAACTCATTGGATAGCCTGAGCGAACTGATCGGTTTGCTAAATCGTCGTCTTTACT
>CALMEH010000264.1 GCA_937863115.1 uncultured Acidobacteriota bacterium | reverse complement strand
TTTCGTTTCGCGCGAACAAACGGGACAAACAATTTCACCCGCCGCAATGTCGGCAGATGTTAAATTTCGTGATAATTGTAAAGATTCTTGCGGTGTCATTTTCGAGTTTTAAGTTTTTCACAAACAACGGTTAAAATCAATTTTAGTGAATAGTGAATAGTAAATAGTTTTTCTCTCCGTATTACTATTCACTATTCACTAATAATTCTATGAGTAGAAAAAAAGTTGGATTAGCATTATCAGGCGGCGCGGCGCGTGGATTCGCGCATTTGGGTGTTCTAAAAGTTTTGGCGGAACATAACATTCCGATTGATTTTTTGTCGGGAACTTCGGCGGGTTCGGTCGCGGGCGCGGCTTTTGCGGCTGGTTTGAGCGTCGAACAAATTGCCGAAATCGGCAAAAAAATGAGTTGGTTCAAGATGACCGGATTTTCTTATTCGGCAAAAGGCTTACTTTCAAATGCGGCGATGGGCAAATTTTTCAAAAGCGAATTTCCCGTGCAGAAATTTGAAGAGTTGCCGATTCCGTTTGCCGCCGTGGCGTGCGATTTGGAAACGGGTGAAGAAGTTGTTCTGACGGAAGGCGATTTGATCGAAGCCGTCCGCGCAAGTTGTGCGATTCCGGGAATTTTCGCGCCGATTGAAATTGACGGAAAAATGCTGATTGACGGTGGCGTAGTAGCGGCAGTTCCGACCAAAGCCGTAAAAAAACTCGGTGCAGAAATCGTTATTGCCGTTGACGTTCTCGCGTCCGGCGCAACATATTGGGGCAAACCTTCGACCCTCATCGGCATACTTTTTCAATCAACAATGATGCTTCTCCGCGCCGCTTCCAAAGCGCATCACTACCGCGCCGATGTCGTGATAATTCCAAAAATCGCGCATCTTCGTCCTGACGAAATCGGTAAAATGGACGAATTCGTAAAGGCAGGCGAAGAAGCCGCACTCGAAAAAATTGATGAAATCAAAGCCTTGCTTGAATCCAAAATATGAAGTCTGAAAAAAAATACGATGTCGCTATTATCGGCGGCGGACATAATGGTTTGACGTGCGCTTGTTATTTGGCGAAAGCGGGATTGAAAGTTATCGTTCTCGAACGCCGGCATATTGTCGGCGGCGCGGTTTGCACGCAAGATGATTTGATCGAAGGTTATAAAATTGATGTCGGCTCAAGCGCGCATATTATGATTCATCTTACGCCCGTTATCAAAGATTTGGAACTTGAAAAATTTGGGCTTGAGTATATTGATTGCGATCCGTTTGCGTTTGCGCCGCTGCCGAATGGCGAAGCAATTTATTTTTGGAAGGACATCGATAAAACGTGCGAATCAATCGCGAAAATCTCGCCCGAAGATGCGGAAAGATACAAAAAATTCGTTACCGAATGGGAAAATCTCAACGAAGGCGTTTTCAAAGCATTCTTGAAACCGCCGACGATGATGAATCTCGGACGGCATTTGGTTTTCGGCACAAAATCGAAAAATCCGGCGGATATGGTTCGCAAACTGATGACGAGTTACGGCGCACTCGTCAAACAAACTTTCGTTCACGAAGGTTTACGCGCGGCAATGGCTTGGCTCGCGGCGCAATCAGGTCCGCCGCCGTCGGCAATGGCGACGGGCGATTTTCTCGGCTGGCATTCGATGATTCACAAGAGCGGCGTAAAACGCCCGAAAGGCGGTTCGGGAATGTTGACGCAAGCGATGGCAAAATGCCTCGAACATCACGGCGGCGAAGTTTTATTAAACGCCGAAGTTGCAAAACTCGAAGTTGAAAACGGTGAAACAGGCGGAATTATTTTAACCGACGGAACGCGCATCGAAGCGACACGCATCGTCTCAAACGCGCACGTTCACACGACTTTTTTAAAATTGATCGGCGCAGAAAACTTGCCCGAAGGTCTTGCGGAAAGAATCGAAAATGTCAGAATCGGCAACGGTTTCGGAATGATCGTCCGCTGTGCCGTTTCCGAATTGCCCGATTATCTGTCCGCACCGAACGGCGGAAAATCGTCCGATTGTCATCACGGATTGCAATTAATGTGTCCGACCTTGGATTATCTCGACAAATCTTACGGCGATTATCTCAACGGCATTCCGTCAAAAAATCCCGGCGCATTGGCAATGACTTTTTCATCCGTTGACCCGACGCTCGCGCCCGCCGGAAAACACACGCTTTTCATTTGGGGACAATATTATCCATACGAACTTTCAAACGGCGAACGCTGGGAAAATATCCAGGAACGCGAAGCCGACAAACTCATTGATGTGGTAAATTCCTACGCGCCAAACGTCAAAAATTCAATTATTGATAGATTCGTCCAATCGCCGCTCGACATCGAACAACGCATCGGACTTTTAAGAGGAAACGTAATGCACGTCGAAATGGACTTCGACCAAATGTTTATGTTCCGCCCTCTACCCGAAATGTCCGCCTACAAAACGCCAATAAAAAATCTATATTTAACTGGCGCATCAACCCACCCCGGCGGCGGAGTCTTCGCCGCCAGCGGACACAACACAGCGCAAGTCGTTTTGAAAGATGTAAAGGGAAGTTGGTTTTAGTTTATTATTTGAAATTATCTAATTCTTTACGCCAATTTTTGTATGGATTCATTATTCTTAGATAGTTACGACTTACCTTTGATCTTTCAGCTGACCAACCTAAAATTGCCAAAACCATCCGTTCGATTGTCCATCTCAAATGTTCTCTTGCATAAATTAAGCCAATAGAACTCTTTTGGCTAAAATGCTCTCCGTGAACTAATTTATTTCGTATTTGAGATAAAGATATTCCATCATTGTTGCTATTAACAGACCATAAATCGGATAAATCAACGGAGTAAAATTTACAAAACTCATCAAACGCTGAAGCAAAAGAAAGTCTGTTTAATTCAGATAATTTTTTCTTCATCTCAATTTTTGATAAATCATCCTCAATTAAAGTAGAGTTTTCAATAATGGTTTTTATTTGTTTGCGAACCTTCTCAAACTGCTTCGAGGGTAAAATAAATTCTAATTGCTTTTGTCTGCGAAAGTGTAAAACAATCATCTCAAGTGCTGAATACAAACTTACAAAATTATTATCAATAGTGTCTTCATAACTAGGCACAATAAAGTTCATTGTTCGTCGGAAAGCATCAACCTCTGAATACTTTTGAAATTTTTTAAATACAGTTTCCATAAATTCTGGAAAATCAGATAAATCAATAAGCCAGTTCTCTCGATTATTTTTTCGATTTATATCTTTCGGAATTGTTCTGTTTCTTAAGTATTTTTTTACATAGGTTTTAGAATCAAATGAATTCCATCCTAAACAGACACATTTTTTTCTAGCGGCAAAGGAGGCTAATAATAACACATCATCTAACTTTTCTAATGCCCTCAAAATTTGTTTGCTTTTGTTTGTTTTGCCTTTTAACTCGAATGCTGCTACGAGTTCATAAAAAGAAACATTGTCCCCAATGTCGTTTTTATAGTTCTTATGGTAATTCTCAAACTTAAAGAGCAATTTGCTGTTAATTCTGAATTCAAAACTTCTGGCAGGTGTGATTTTTACCTCGCCTGTATAAGAATGTTCGGATATAAAAGCTGGTTGTAATAAATCATTTGGGGTAATCCAAAACCTTCCGTCAAGTTTAGATTCAGTTTTTGTTATCGGATGGTTCAAGTGATGAGTAATTGTCAGGTCGGCAGGTTCACCAATAAAGTATGGTTCAGTTAAGTTATGACTGTGATATTTAGTTTCAAATGTGTTGGAGTAAACTAAATTTGAAACGATAGTTTTCTCAGTTTTTCTTTGATGGTTAGTTACTTTGCCCTTCATTGAAAATTTCCAGAAAGGCAAATGTTCGATAATTTTGGCTTGTTTGTCATTAGGACTAAATCGAAGTTCTATAGAGTCAGTAATCTTTGTCGGTAAATAAAGACGACATAATACATTTTTAATAACAGTTCCATTATATCAATGGTGGAGTAAAAAGTTGTATCCGCTTTTTTTGATTCAGTCATAACAACATTTTATAAAATATTTCTACAAAAGCTATAATTTCATTTTTGCATTATCCGAACTCTAAATATCTTTCGGCGGAAATTTATTCATTTCAACCCAAATCGAACGAGCGGTGATTTGATAGAAATTATTTATTTGCAGACTTTTGACGGTGGCGCGTCCGCAGGGAGTTTTGCCGATTATTTCTGTTTTGTCTTGGCTGAATTCAAAATGTTCGTTCCAATTTTGTGTTCGCGGATTGAATAGTTTGATAGTTTTTCCTGTGAGGTTGTCAACGGCTTTGGTTTTTGCGGATTTATGCGCGTTACATTCGCGGCAGGCGAGCCAGAGATTTTCTTTTGTAGATTCGCCGCCCGAAGCCTTTGGAATGAGATGTTCGATTTCGAGTTTATATGGAATTAACTCTTGCGGATTTAGACAGTAGCCGCAACGGTTTTTCGCTTCACGGCGAATTTCTTCATCTAAATCTTTTTTAATTTTTGCCATTTAAACCGCGCCGCGAGATTTCGCGCAAGGCGTAAGCCTTTTTTAAGGTTGCAATGCGGCTGATTTCCATCAGTTGCCACATTTCTTTTTGATCGTTTGCGCTTAAAATCCCTTCATTTTGTTTACTCAGCAAATCGCTCAAACGCGAGTCTTCGCTTTTGGTCATTGTAATTTCGGCAAGTTTCAAAACTTCTTTGTTAGAACAAACGGCGATTTGTTTTTCCAGTTCGGCGGTATCAATCGCAAAATCACGTTCGATTTTTTCAGCGATAACTTCATCAATTCGCCGATGAGATTTGTCGGCAAAATTAGACAGATTGGCAAAAACTTTTTCCGGCAAACTGATTGTAATTTCCATAATTCAAAACCTCTTTTGCCGATTTTATCACAAACTTATTAAGGTTGCGGAATTTTAATTAATTATCAGCTAACTTTCTCAAAGCGAGATACATCTGAGTTATAATTGGAAATTAAAAGGCGGTTTGAGGTGTGATGTTTAGAAATAATTTGGCGAAATTTTTGTTATTGGCGTTGGTTGGGTTGAATGTTTTGAGTTGTTCGGCGGCGGATGGTGAGGTTGATTTTCCGGTTGTTTCGGGGTCTAAAAATGTGCCGAAGTTAAAGGTTGAGACGGTTGTCGAGAATGTCGAGATCGTTTGGTCGATTGTTTTTGCGCCGGATGGTCGGGCTTTTTTTACTGAGCGTCCGGGCAGAGTTCGTGTGATCGAAAACG
>CALMEH010000263.1 GCA_937863115.1 uncultured Acidobacteriota bacterium | reverse complement strand
AAAAGAAATTCTGCAAATGATTGAAATTCTCTCGCACCGTGAGCGTTCAAATTCGCCGATGTTGGTTGGCGAACCGGGCGTTGGAAAAACGGCTGTGGTCGAAGGTTTGGCGCGTTTGATCGAACTCGAACCCGAAAAAGTTCCCGAACGTCTGCGAAATTCGCATATTGTTCAACTGCAAATGGGCGGATTGGTTGCCGGAACGATGCTTCGCGGAATGTTTGAAGAACGCATCAAAGGCATTATTGACGAAGTTAAGGAAAAATCGGAAATAATTCTTTTCATTGACGAAGCGCACACGATTATCGGCGCAGGCGCGGCAATGGGAACTTCGTCGGACGCGGGAAATATGTTCAAATCCGCACTTGCGCGAGGCGAACTGCGAATTGTCGGCGCAACGACTTTGACCGAATACAAAGAATATATCGGCGAAGACGAAGCACTTGCGCGGCGTTTTCGTTTAGTGAAAGTTGATGAACCGACAATCGCCGAAACACGCGAAATTCTTTACGGTTTGCGTCCGCGACTCGAAAAAAATTATTCGGTTACAATTTCCGATGAAGCGATAAATACGGCTCTCGAAATGTCGCCTAAGTATATTCGCAACTTACATTTACCGGACAAAGCAATCGGTTGGTTAGACACGGCAAGCGTGAAGGTTGAAATCAATGAACCGACTTCGCTGGTCGTCAAACCCGAACATATTATCCAAGTCATTTCGCAAGAATCGCGCATTCCGCAAGATATGATTTACCGCGATACTTCCGATAGATTTTCGGCAATGGAAATTGATTTGGGCAAGCGCGTTATCGGGCAAAAAGAAGCCGTTCGCGCTGTTGCGGAAAGATTGCGTTTGAACAAAGGTCCGCTCAAAGAAAATCATTACGCGCCCGACGGAGTTTTGCTTTTCTTAGGTCCGACGGGCGTTGGCAAAACCGAGTTAGCAAAAGCCGTTGCCGAATTTATGTTTGGTGATGAAAACAAAATGGTTCGGATTGATATGAGCGAATACGGCGAAGGCACGGTCGGCATCGAGAAACTTATCGGAATGCCGCGCGGCATTGTCGGAAGCGAACGCGGCGGAATTTTGACCGAACAGCTTCGGGAAAATCCATACACCGTTCTGCTTTTAGATGAAGTCGAAAAAGCGAATCCGTATTTGATGAATATTTTCCTCCAAGCATTTGACGAAGGTTGGCTGACCGACGGACGCGGCAAGAAGGTTTATCTTTCGGACGCAATCGTGATTATGACCTCGAATCTCGGTTCGGAAAATTTCAAAAAATACGAAAAACCACTCGGTTTCGGAATGAAATCACGCGGCGAAATGAAGGAAATCAAAGGCGATGTGATGAAAGCGGCGGAAACGAGATTTTCTCCCGAATTCAGAAATCGTATTGATGAAATCATCGTTTTTTCGCCGCTCGTGATGGACGAAGTGCGCGAAATCGCCAAAATTTATCTGAACAAAGTCCGCCGCAATATGGAACGTCAAGGCAAATTTGTCGAAATTACCGAACCTGCACTCGACGTTCTGACCGAAAAAGGTTATTCGCCCGCTTACGGCGCACGATTTTTGAAACGCTTCATTGACCAAAAAGTAAAACTGCCGATTACCAATCAATGGAAATCCGCCGTCAGATTTACGGTTGACGCAGAAGACGGCGAAGTCGTCGTCAAACCGATGGCGGTCGAAGCATTTAGTTTGAATTAAGATGCAAAGAAAATTAACTATCAGCATCAGTGATGAAACTTACGAAAGTTTGATGAATTCGGTTGGCAAAAAAAATGCCAGCCGTTTCATCGAATCGCTTTTGCGTTCGAACATTTTGAAATCTGAAAAAGATGTCATCAAACTGCCACTTGATGAAAGTAAAACTTATCGGATTCTCAGTCCGCGTCTTGCCGATCCTTCACAAGCCGACATTCTCGAAGTAACTCATATCAAAAATTAACAAGTGCCTGTTTATGATTCGTTTTTATTCAAACTGCCTGCACCCGTTGCAATTGTTTCGTTGACTAATCCGAAAAACGGTTTGAAAACATCAAATGTTCCGATGTTACTCGATACGGGCGCAGATTTAACACTTATTCCGAAATTTGCGGTTGAATATTTGGATTTAGACTTCTCTCAAAGTTCCGAAATTCGACTCGAAACTCTTGAAGGAAATGTGAGCGTCAGTCAAGTTCTAGAATTACAAATAATTTTTGCCAATGAAATATTTCAAGCCAAATTCCCTTTAATCGAACAAGATTACGGCGTTATCGGGCGAAATATTCTGAATCGTTTCAAAATCGAATTAGACGGACAAAATTTGCATTGGGAAATTTTGTAGATTTTTATTTTGCCCAATCCAACCCGAAAAATCGTTTCAGTATCAAAGGCTTTGATGATAAAATCTCATCGAAGCCTTTTTTTTGGAGAAAACAATGAATAAATTTTTGCTCTCAACAATTTTTGTTCTAATTTTTTGCGGATTTGTTTTTTCTCAGAACACGCCGAAAACGGATAAAGAAATCGAAGAAACTGATTCCGTTCAACAAAATACGCCCTTAAAAATTTTGGAAAAGCCCAAACCTCGTTACCCGACATCCGAAAATGGAACTATTTGTATTCAAGGAACTGTGGTGTTGAGAGTCCAATTTTTAGCATCAGGCGAAATCGGTAAGGTTACGACTATTACGAATTTGCCGTATGGAGCAACTGAAAATGCAATAGAAGCGGCAAAAAATATTAAATTTAAACCTGCTTTCAAAAATGGTGAACCGATTAGCGTAACTAAAATAATTACTTTCAATTTTACGATTTATTAAAAAGTGTGATTTATGAATTCGGAAAATAATAATAAATTCTACAAATTCTTTTTTATTCTGGCTGTGATAATTTGCGCTGGAATCAATGTTTTTTCGCAAAATACTAAAACCGACGAAAAAGCCGAAGCCGTGATAAAAAAAGCGGTTGAAATGCTCGGCGGTGATAGATATTTGCAGGTGAAAACGCAAATCGGGCGTGGGAAATATTCGATTATGCGCGAAGGCGTAGTGCTTTCGTTTCAAAATTTTGTTGACGTGATAGTTTTTCCTGAGAGCGAACGCACCGAATTTAAATCTTCGGGCATTAAAATCGTGCAGACAAATTCCGGTAACACAGGTTGGATTTTTGATGGCGCGGCGCAAGTTTTGAACGATCAAACCGAAGAGCAAGTCGAAGGTTTTAAACGCGGAATGCGGGCAAGTCTCGACAATCTTTTGCGCGGAAATTGGCGCGGAAAGGCGGAATTATCGTATATCGGCAAACGGCAAGCCGGCATCGGCATCCGAAATGATGTTGTGAAATTGACTTACGACGATGGTTTTGCAGTCGAATTCGAGTTTGCCGCCGACGGTTTGCCGATGAAGGCGATTTATAAACGCTTGAATGCCGACAATGAAGATGTCAAAGAAGAAGACCGCTACGCGCAGTTTGTTGATGTGCAAAGCATCAAAACGCCGTTTATCATTGATCATTTTACCAACGATTTGCAGACTTCGCGCATTAATTACGAATCAATCGAATTCAACAAAAACATTTCCGACAAAATTTTCGCCAAACCGTCGAGCGTGAAAGAATTGAAGAAAGATTTGAAATTTTAGTCCAAAGTCCAAAGTCGAATCGAAATTGACTTTAGACTTTGGACTTTGGACTTTGTTAAATAAACGCAAAATCGAATTGATTTTGATGAATCGCCGCGTCTGTTGCCAAATCTACGTTGCCGAGATACGCTTCGATTTCTTCCAAAATCGGACGTTCCGAACCGCGCAAAGCCGACATTACTTCGGGATGAACGCGCAGAGTTGTCTGGCGAACGTCGTCCTGAATTCTCGACAAACGCCGCGATTCCTCCAAAATTTCGTAACAAATCGTCTGTGGAGATTTCACCCAACCTGCGCCTTCGCAATATTCGCAAGGTGTGCAAAGCGTTCTTTCGAGCGATTGTTTGACACGCTTGCGCGTCATAATAATCAAACCGAAATCGTTGTAAGACAGAACTTTAGTCGGCGATTTGTCGGTCGAAAGAGCTTCTTGCAGGGCTGCCATAACCTTATGCCGATTGCGGCGGTCTTCCATATCAATCAAATCAAGAACGAGAATTCCGCCGAGATCGCGCAGACGAATTTGACGCGCAATTTCATCAACGGCTTCCATATTCGTTTTCGTGATCGTGTCTTCGAGCCGCGCATTGCCTTTGCCGACAAATTTGCCAGTGTTGACATCAATCGCCACGAGAGCTTCTGTCTGATTGATGACCAAATAACCGCCGGATTTTAACCAAACACGCGGTTTCAAGGCTTTTTCGATTTCGTCTTGCACATTATATGCTTCCAAAATCGGTTCGTCGCGTGTGTAAAGTTTGACGCGCTTGACCATTTTCGGCTGGATGCGGTTAATAAATTCGATAATCCGCAAATATTCTTCTTCGCTGTCAACGCGAATCGCCGTGAAATCGTCCGAAAGATGATCACGAAGCAGTCTTTGAATAATATCTAAATCTTGATGCACGAGCGCGGGCGATTTTTTCTTTTCCGAAGATTTTTTGATGTCGAGCCAAGTTCGCACCAAATATCGCGCATCTTGCTTTAAATCTTCTTCCGTAATGCCGATTCCGGCTGTGCGGACGATAAAGCCGCCCGACGGTATTTCTTCATCGCGTTTGATGTTTTGCAACATCGTGCGAAGTCTGCCGCGTTCGTTTGCCGATTCGATTTTGCGCGACACGCCGAGATGTTCAATCGTCGGCATATACACCAAAAATCTGCCCGGAAGCGCGATGTGCGAAGTGATTCGCGCACCTTTTCGCGCAATCGGTTCTTTGGCGATTTGAACTAAAATTTCTTGTCCTTCACGCAATAAATCCGTGATTGTCGGTTGCGGACGATATTCGCGGCGTTCGCTGCGTTCGTTGTTTCGCGTGTCTTTGTTGCGGTTATCATTGCGGTTATCGTTTCGATTGCCGCGAGTGTCTTTGCGTGGTTCTGGTCTGGTTTCTTTTTCCGCAGGCACAGCTTCGGCTTCGATTTCAACAACTTCATTTTCGTTTGAATATTCTTCGCCCTGTCCGGTGCGTCCGCGCCCGCGTCCGCCGCGTCTGCCGCGTCCGCCGCGCCGCGAAGTCATCTGCGCGTTGCCGTCGAATTCTTTCAAACTCGCTTCCGAATCTTCCAATTTTGCCGCCGTTTTTTTGCCGCCGCGCGATTTACTTCTCGAAGGTTTCTTTTTCGACGGAGTTTCGATTTTCTCTTCCGGCAAAGTTTCAACCGGTGCTTCTTCCGCGGGTTTTTCTTCCGTCTTAGCTTTTTTCGAGCGCGAAGAACGATTCGATTTAGGTTTTACCTCTTCTGCAATCGGTTCAACGATTTCGACTTTTTCGGATTGCGGCGAAATATTTGCGGGTTTAGCAGGTTGCTTTTTGCCTTTGCCACCGCGTCTTGATTTTTGTGATTTCGGTTGCGGCACGGGAGTTTCTTCTTCATCGGCAATCCGCTCAAAACCGTTCATTTCCGCCGAAACTTCGCCGATTAACGAGCCGACTTCCGTCGAAGCCGATGATTCCATTTCAAATTCAACGGCACGGACTTTATCAAAAATCGCTTCTTGCCGATAAGCATCTTTGAACATTTCACCCGTGTCTTCATCGTCAATGATTCGCTCAAAACCTGAATCTTCGATTTCAAAAATCGGCGCAGTTTGCATTTCTTCCGAAGTTTCCGCCGCAGGTGCATCCAAAACTTCTTCCGTTTTTTCTTCGACCGGTTGCGATTGTTTTCCTTTCTTGCCGCGACGTGATTTTCCGCGTCTTCCTTTCGGCTCTTCTTGGACGGTTTCTTCAGATAAAACTTCTGCTGTTTCTTCCGTTAAATCTTCCTCGGTTTCGCGTGTTTCGACAACGATTTCCACGCCGGATTCTGCCAAAGGTTCGGCAATTTCCTGCACGTCTTCCATCTGCTTTTCGCGTTCCAAACGCTTGCGCTCGATTTGATCAACGGCTTCGCGTTTGGCATCTTCCGTAGAACCTTTTTTCGATTTTTCCATAACGATGCGTTCGATTTCTTCTTCTTCATCAAAGAAATCCGAAACATACAAAAACGCATCGCGTTCAAGCCCGATTTCGACAAAAGCCGACTGCATTCCGGGCAAAACCCGCATCACGCGACCTTTATAAATATTTCCGACCACGCCCGAATTTTCTTCGCCGCGTTCGATATAAAATTCCGTCACTTTGCCATTATCAAGAACGGCAATTTTCTTTTCGCGTCCATTGACGCTGATAATCATTTCTTTCGACATATTGTTGCGCCGTAAGCGCGGAGATTTGAAAATAGTATCACTATGAACCGAATTCTAAATACAAAAGTATTTTTTCCAATTCGATTCGGAATTTTTCAAATGCCTGCCGCACGTTTTGCCGGCGAGAAGTTTCTAAATTTTCGGCTTGAATGAATTCGGATTGACAAAATTTACAGAAGATACAGGAATATTTACAGATTTGTGTCAAAAGCCCACAATCTCAAGAGCGGATTTCGCGTATTTGGATTTCTATTGTTCCGATTTCGGAGAATTTTTCCGAGATCGTTAAATTATTGAGTTTTATCACACAGGAATCTCGTTTTTCAAAAGCGATACTTTCGCTTTCAGCTTATTCAAATCAGGGAGCGCACAATCTTTAATTTGCGCTCAGAAACCTTTTTGAACTGTCACGCGGGCGCAGTTTGCGCCGGTAAAATTCTTTTAATCTTTCTGTATACTTGCCGTGCTTTTTAAAGGTTTAATCAAAATCCTCAAGCAAACTACGGCTAGTATAATTGAATTTTCCGAATAGGTAAATAGGAAATTACGAATTTGCCTAAAAATAAAGAAGGCGAGCCAAAAACTCGCCTCTTAAAATTTGTCTAAAGATAGTTTTAACCTTTTCTCAATTCTGTCAAAACTTGCTTGGCAACTGCTTTCAAAGTATCGAAAACACCGATACCTTGCGAAGCCGTTGCTTCAAAAACGGGTTCATTTTTACGGTTGAGTTCGACAGTTAATTCATCTGCCGGAACAACATTCGGCAAATCGCGTTTGTTTAATTGCAAAACATATGGAATTTGCATCAAATCATAACCTTGAGATTGCAGATTTTCTTCCAAATTATACAAAGCCTCGATATTCGCATCCATTCGTTCTTCCTGCGAATCAGCCACGAAAACCACGCCGTCAACGCCTTTTAAAATCAGTTTGCGCGAAGCATCGTAATAGACTTGACCGGGAACGGTGTATAAATGAAATCGCGTTTTAAACCCGCGCACCGTGCCGAGTTCGAGTGGCATAAAATCGAAAAACAGCGTGCGGTCAGTTTCCGTCGCTAACGAAATTAATTTGCCTTTGGCTTGCGGCGCAGTCGAATCGTAAATATATTGCAGATTCGTCGTTTTACCGCAAAGTCCGGGACCGTAATAAACAATTTTGCAGTTAATTTCGCGTGAAGCGTAATTAATAAAAGTCATATTTTTTTATTTGGGATTTGGGATTTGGGTTTTGGGATTTATTTTGATTGCGAAGGCGTTAGTTTTAAATGAAAACTTTGCCTTGCGAGCAATCCCAAATCCCAAATCCCAAATCCCAAATCTTAACTAAACAAGCTGTCAATATCTTCGTCCGTAATTTCGGAAAAGAAATTATTTTGGCTGGCGCGTTGATTTTCCGAATCGTGGGCGATTTGTTCTAAAATCGCGGCGATTTCAAAACTTGCTTTTTTGGTGCGAAGTTTGACGAGTCCGAGTGTCGAACGTTCGTCAAAAACGACAACCAAAAGACTTCTGCCGATAACGCTGATAAAAATGCTCTCGCGTTCACCTTCGTGGACGACTGCCGGAAAAACGTCTTCGCCGATAAGCCGCGCCATCGAAGTTGTCGCAGCGACGTTTCCTGCCGCTAGCGAAGCAAACGAAGTCGTGTCCATATTGCCGATTTCGCCGTTAAAAGCAATCGGCTGACCGTCGCGGTCAACCAGAAAAACGGCACGCGCCGCACATTCGACACAAAGCCGTGCAAGGACGCTTTTTATCTTATGAAATTGATGTTCGTGTATTACAATGGGCGTTTCTGCCATGAAAATATTCTCTCTGTATTTTGATTAAAAAGAGGTCGGAAGTCGCAAGTTTTTCAACTTATTAAAATCTCTTTGCGCGGTTTGTTCAACGAGTTTTACGCAAAACCCGCATTTCTAATCTATCACAGAAAACTTAAAGGATTCAAGTATTTTTTTGCGAATCTTGTCAGAACAGCCTACGGGATTTGAAGGATGAGGGATGAAGGATGAAGGATGAGGGATGAGTTTCTCAATAAAATGGGGTTTATTCATCCCTCATCCTTCATCCTTCATCCCTCAAATCGCACTTGCACTTAATCAATTTTTCCACTAACTTAAAGAAACATTTTTCTTAAATTTATAGAAAAATGTGTTTCATTCGTGAAACAGGATTTCACAAACGCCTTTTTTTGTGCTACACTTCAAATTGTCTTCGGATAATAAATTAGCAACAAAGGAAGAGAAAAAATGGCTGGAGAAGCAACAAAAATGGTGACGGAAGCAAAAGGCAAGGCAATTGAATCGGCACTTGCAAATATTGAGAAGAAATTCGGCAAAGGCTCGATCATGCGGCTCGGCGAGCGTCCGGTTGAAGAAATCGGATCAATTTCGACGAATTGTTTGAGTTTGGACGCGGCAATCGGTGTCGGCGGTTTTCCGCGCGGACGCATTATCGAAGTTTACGGTCCTGAAAGCTCCGGTAAAACGACGCTCGCGTTGCAAGTTGTCGCGCAAGCACAAAAAGCCGGCGGGGTTGCCGCATACATTGACGCAGAACACGCAATGGACCCGGAATATGCTGAA
>CALMEH010000262.1 GCA_937863115.1 uncultured Acidobacteriota bacterium | reverse complement strand
AAATACTTCCCCTTAACGCCCTCCTTGTTGCGCGAGAGGGCATGCCGCCGTGACCGGAAAAACCGTTGGCGAAATATAAACCCTCCACGCTACAACCGCCGAGAATCGCGTGATGATCGGGCGTATTTTCATAAAGTCCGGCGCGGCATTTTTCTCTAATCACTTTAGTTTGATACAAAAACGGCGAACGGTGTTTGGCACGTTGATAAACTTTTTCGATAAATGTTTCATCGAAATTCGTGTCAAACGTAGATTTTTCGTCTGCGTCTGGATACGCAAAAAGAATTTCGTCCGTTTTTGCAGGTTCGTTACTCGTAAAATCACGCGCCGGACGAAAATGAAAACCGCTTCCGATGTCAATCACCATCGGCAAATGTTCAGGCAAATTTGTTTCACTTTTTGCCCACACGATTTGACGTTTTTGCGGCGAAACAGGCAAATCAATTCCGGCTGTTTTCGCTAATTCTTTCGCCCACGCGCCGGTTGCCAAAACAACTTTCTCGCATTCGATTCTGCCGCGTGTTGTTTCAACGGCGCAAACTTTTCCGTTTTCCGTTTCGATTGATAAAACTTGCGTTTCAAACTGAGTTTCCGCACCTTGCGCTAAGGCTTTGCTTGTAAAACCGCGCATAATTGCCAAAGGATTGACAAAACCGTCGTGTTTGCCAAATGTTCCGCCGACAATATCTTCGCAATTCAAGATCGGACAAATTTCTTTAATCGCTTTCGCATCAACAACTTCGACATCTTTTACGCCGAGCGATTTTTGCGTTTCGACATTGCGTTTCAAATATTCAAACTGCCGTTCATCAGTCGCAAAAAATAAATATCCGCGAGGTTCATAACCGCAATCGAAACCGCAATTTGCCAAAAATTCGAGCGAAAAAAGCGACATTTTGATATTAATTTCCGTTTCAAACTGCGCCCGAATTCCGCCCGTAGCTTTGCCCGTTGAGCCGAAACCTTGTTGCATTTCGCGTTCCAAAATCAAAACGCTTTTTGCGCCGCGCTCGCTCAAATGATAGGCAATACTCGCGCCGACAACGCCCGCGCCGATTATGACAATTTCAGCTTTTTTCATTTATTCAGATTCAAAACCTGACGCTTTCAGAACGAATTCGGGAACGGTCGGTTCGTCGGGCAAAATATTTTCTTTGCCTTTGTCCAAAGCCCATCGGTGAAGCCACGAAATCCCGTTTCGTCTGACAAAATTATCGGGCAATTTATACGCTTCGTCTTTTAACGCTTCTTCCAAACTGACAAATTTATAACCGCGTTTTTTATACATTTTGGCGAGGTCGTCGAAATAATCCGAGTTGATAAAATTTGCGTGAAGTAGTAATGTTTGCTTGATTTCCCTACCCAAAAGTTTGACCGATTGGCGTTCCCAATAATCGGTTTTCGCTTCGATATACGAAACATATTCTTTGCCGATTTGCTTCATCAATTTCTTGTTGTTTTTGTCGAAAGCAAGATCATAAGCGCGTGAAAAAATGTAATCGGCATTATCAATCGTTACGGGCGCAATCGTGTAATTGTGTTCGTTCAAAAATTTGCCCAAATCGTATTTTATTTCCAAACTCAAACCTGTCCAAAGATACGGATGACGAAAATATCGCATCTGCAAGCCTTTTGCTTGCAACAATTCTTTCGTAATAATTTCGCCTTTCAAAATGTCAGCTTCATATTTTTCGAGCGAATTATCGTGCAAACTGAGATGCGAAAACGTATGATTTCCAAGTTCGAGATTTGCATTCAACCACGAACGCAAAAGGTCAATTTGCGCTTCGTCGCGTTTGTCGCCGTTATAGAGTTTATTTTCGTTAACAAAACCGATTGCCGGAACTTTCGCTTTCGTAATGTGATTTAATAATTTGCGCGTAATTTCTTGACGATTTTTCAAATCCGAGCGCGTCGAAACAACCGGCAAATCATCAATTGTAACCGCAATAAATCGTTGCGGTTTCTGCGCGTAAATAACAACCGACGAAAACAAAAAAACTAACGTAAATAATAATTTTGAAAACTTCATAATTTTATTATGCCCACGAAACACACTAAACATACGTAAAGAAATCAATTCTTTTTTCGCGTCTTTTCGCGGGTTTCGCGGGCAAATTTCTTACTTCGCAAAAACCTGCGAAAAATCCGCAAACGATTTAAATTCGAGCGCGTTTCCCGATGGATCGAGAAAAAACATCGTCGCTTGTTCGCCGACTTCGCCTTCAAAACGAATTTTCGGTTCGATGATGAATTTCACGCCCTTCGATTTTAATCTTTCGGCAAAAGTTTTAAATTCGTCCGGCGGCAAAACAATTCCGAAATGCGGCACGGGAACGTGATCTGCATCAACGTGATTCGTCGTTTTCGCGCCCGCATTTTCTGCCAAATGGGCGACGATTTGATGCCCGAAAAGATTGAAATCAATCCAACATTCCGAACTTCTACCTTCTTCGCAACCCAAAACTTCGCCGTAAA
>CALMEH010000261.1 GCA_937863115.1 uncultured Acidobacteriota bacterium | reverse complement strand
TATCTTTGCCGGTCAGAAAGCGGGCGAGGTTTTTGAAGGCGAACAGCGTTTCGACATTGTTTTGCGGCTCAACGAAAACGCCAGTAAAACAGTTGATTCGGTTCGCGCTCTAACGCTGACTTCGCCGACCGGACAGCGCGTTCCGCTCGCGCAAGTTGCCGATATTTCTTTAGTTGAAGGCGCGGCGCAGATTTCACGCGAATCAACCCGCCGAAGAATCGTTGTTTCAACCAACGTCCGCGACCGCGATATTGCTAGTTTTGTCCAAGAAGCAAAAGAAAAAATCGGAAAAGAAGTCCAGCTTCCGCCCGGTTACTATCTGCAATGGGGCGGTGCGTTTGAAAATCTCGAACGCGCCACCGGAACACTGTTAATTGTCGTGCCGATTGCGTTATTTCTAATTTTTGTGATGCTCTTTTCAACCTTTAATTCAGTCAAACAAGCCTTGTTTATCTACACCGGTATCCCGTTTGCGATTGTCGGCGGGATTGTGGCTTTGGCAATTCGCGGGATGCCGTTTTCGATTTCTGCCGGAGTCGGATTTATCGCATTATTCGGCGTTGCGGTTTTAAACGGCGTGGTGATGGTCAGCTTTATTAACCATCTGCGCGAAGAAGGAAAATCTGTGATTGATGCTGTCAATGAAGGTGCAATGACGCGGCTCAGACCTGTTTTAATGACGGCGTTAGTTGCAAGTTTAGGATTTATTCCGATGGCTTTGGCAACTTCGGCAGGCGCGGAAGTTCAACGTCCGCTGGCGACTGTTGTGATCGGCGGTTTGATTACTTCCACGCTTTTGACATTGCTGATTCTGCCAACGCTCTATGCTTGGTTTGAAAAAGATGTAGAGGGAGAATTTACGGAGGAAGATTAACGAGATATGAAACTTATAACAGCTATTGTGCGTCCTTTTACGCTTGATAAAATTGTGGTTGCGCTCGAAGAAATCGAAGGTTTTCCCGGCATTACCGTCACGGAAGCCGAAGGTTTCGGACAGCGTTTGCGGACAAGTTCCTACGATGCGCTCAGTCCGTTCAAGGAAAAAAAGCGGATTGAGATTGCCTGTAATGATGAGATGGTCGAGCAAATAGTTTCGGCAATTCGCATCCACGCACACACCGGCAAAAAAGGCGATGGAATAATTTTTATTCTGCCGATTGAAAACGCCGTCGTGATTTGATGTTGGGAAAAGCTATGTTTTTGCAAACTCTGACTGAACATCAGGGACATATTTTGAGCAAATTTATCATCGCCGTTGTCGTGGTGTCGGGTTTTGTATTGCTATTTGCTTTGTTCAATAAAAAGCGAACTAAAACAAAACCGAACGAACCGGAGATTTTGAATTTTAGCGAACAGCCAAAGCGAAAAATCAAAAAGCGTTGGAGCAAAAGCGGAAGGAAAAAATGAAAAAATTATGCACGAACCCGTAAATTACGATTACGTCTGGCTTTTCCTAATCGGCGGAATTATTTTGTGCGGTGCATTATTTATCGTTTCCCCGAAACTAATGAGCTTTTTAGATAAATGGGGCGATGAAAGAAATCAAAAAACAGAAGAATTAAAAAAGAATATTAGGAAAA
>CALMEH010000260.1 GCA_937863115.1 uncultured Acidobacteriota bacterium | reverse complement strand
CGATTAAGACTTCGAGTGCGGCAACTCGTCCGCCGCCTTTTTTCGGCAGAAGAGTTTGCGCGATCACGCCTTTGAGCGATTCCGAAAGCATAACGCGGATTTGCTGTTGGCGGTCGGCAGGGAATTGGTCAATGATTCTGTCAACCGTTGAACAAGCGGTCGTTGTGTGCAAAGTTCCGAAAACGAGGTGTCCGGTTTCGGCGGTTTCGATGGCAATCGAAATCGTTTCCAAATCGCGCATTTCGCCGACGAGCAGAATGTCAGGGTCTTCACGAAGCGCGGCACGAAGCGCGTCTTTGAAACTGTCCGTATGATTATGAACTTCACGTTGATTGACCAGACATCGCTGATTTTCGTGCGTAAATTCAATCGGGTCTTCAATCGTAATAATATGGTCTTCGCGGTTTTTGTTGATGCTGTCAACCATCGCGCAGAGCGTCGTAGATTTGCCCGAACCTGTCGGACCTGTTACGACAACCAAACCTTTCGACAATTCGCAAAGATTCATAATCGCCGATGAAAGCCCAAGTTGTTCCGCGGTCAAAATTTTTGTCGGAATGATACGGAAAACGCCGCCCATTCCTTTTCTGTCCATAAAGATATTGGCGCGAAAACGTGCAAGATTCGGGATTTCGTAGGCGAAATCGGTATCATTGCGACGCGCAAATTCTTCTTGGTTTTTGTCGGGCATTATCGAGGTCAGAAGTTGTTTCATCACTTCCGGCGTGAGCCTTTGCTCATTGCATTGCAAAGCCGCCATTTTTCCGTCTTTGCGAACCATCGGCGGCATCGTCGCCGACAAATGCAGGTCGCTTGCACCAATCTGCGCCATTTGTTGAAACAGCGTATCCATTCGCGCCTTCATCGAAGCGTTTTGTGCGGCGGGAACAAATGCGGCTTCCGCCGGTGCTTGCGGAATATATTGCGGCGGCAGCATTTGAAACATTTGCTGAGGTTGATAATTTTGCGTCTGCGGATAAGTTTCCGGTTGTTGCAGAGTGTTCGGAGAATTGTAACTCGGTTCGTTTGGCGGATAAATCGTTGTCGAAAAATCGTTTTGTGGCGGAATATATTCGCTTTCCGCCGGTAGAAAATCGTTCCGTTTGGCGGGCGGTTCATATGTCGAATTGTCGGAAAAAGTTGTTACAAATTCGGGCGAATTTACCGGCACGGTTTCGATTTGCGGAATTTGATAAGAATCGTTGGCATAACCCGAAACTTCTTCAATTTCAATTTCCATCGGAACGGCGGAATAGCTTTGCACCGGTTGGGTTTCGTTTTCAAAAGCAAGCGACGAACTTTCAATCGAATAAGTTTCCGCCGAGGGCGAAGAAACTGTCGGGTTGTTAAATTTTGCCACCGGATTGATTTCGGGTGTTCCCGGTTCAATCGCATACACGCCCAAGCCGCTCGAAGGCGGTTCGCTTTCGTGTTGCGCCGCGTTTCCGAATGATTGTTCGGCAATCATAGGACGAATTGTTACCATAAATCCGGCGGGCGATTTTTTGACTTGAAAATTAAAATCGCCGAGCTTGTTGTTATGCACGAATTCGATTTCTTGCTTATTTGGCAACTCCATTTTCACGGGTGTCGGGATCAGCGGAAAAATCAAAGTGCTGATTTGAGTTCCCAACATCGGCGCGTTTGCCACGTCAATCGAACCGTTTTCCGAAATAATATACGGAATTTTGTTCGGTTCGAGATGCAGTTCGTAACTAAATGTAGAAACAAGTGTTTGTAGATATTCGTTAAGTTTTTCCATTAAAAATTCAGAGTGATTGGTGGATTGGGGGACGAACCGCACAAATCGGCTCAAATAAAGATTATCATAAACAAACAATGTTTGTCATTAGTTATTTTTAAATCAAAGTAATGCCCCAATAAAAAGTTAGAGAATGATTAACTATCCACGCGCAAACACGCGCAAGCACGAAAAAGTTTAAGATTTTAGCATCTTTTTTTTGTTTGCGCGTGGATAGAAACAGCTTTTTATTGAGGCGTTACAGATCAATTAATGGTTGCCCGCGGAATATGCGGGTAAAAAATCAGCCTTTATTTTTCATAAAGCGATAATCCTAAACCGAACTTGGCGGCGGCGCGGCGCAAAGCCATACTTTCGGCGTTGCTCGAACTGTCGCCGAATTTATCGTGCATTTCGTCTTCTTGTCCGGTTGCTTCACGAAAAACGATACCTTCTTGACACGGCACGGAAAGCCGAATCGTCAAGATTAATTTTCCGCCAATCGAATCAACGCGGCGGATTTCATAGCACCAGCCGGGCGCGTAATGGTCGAGATATTTTATCGCATCATACCACGAAATATATTCGATTTGCTGACCGCCTTGCTTGCGCGTTCGCAAATGTCTTTTCGCAACGGGTTTCGACAAATCTTTAACAATATCGCGTATCGAGCGCAATTCTTCGGAAACTGTTTCATCGGTGATTTTTTCTTCCATCTGAAAGATTATAAAGCAAATTTCGGGAAAGTAAAATTCACCGCAGAGACGCGGAGACGCAGAGATTTCTTTTTAAATTTCTCTGCGTCACCGCATCTCTGCGGTGAAAAAATCTAATTCGCAATCGCATTAAATAAAAGCGGAAAAGTCGCTAAAGATTGTCCTCGATATTGCGGGCGGAAACCGAATAAAACAATCTTGCCTTTGCCGATGTTGATTGAAACGAGCGCGGCTTTTCCGGCGATTTTTTCTGCGCCCAAAGCCCAGCCGGAAAGCAGAATTTTATTTGCGTCTTTTGGATAAGATGCGATAATTTCGACGTTTGTGTCGTCGCTCATTGTGATTTCAAAGGCGGGCGAATTTTCAAACCACGCGATTGATTCTTTTGGCATTGTCTTGGCGATTTTGTGCGTTGTGTCAATTTCCGTCCGCAAAATCGAGCCGGGAATAAAGAAATCCTTGCGCGGCAAGCCTTCGGTAACGTCGCGCACGGGCAAGCCGAATTCTTTTATCGCAAAATTTGAAGCGCGGTTTAAGAAAACCAGCGTTCCGCCCGCTTCGACAAATTTCCGCAAATTCTCCACGCCTTCCTTGCCGATTCCGCCCGTGTATTCATCGGGCATCGCGCCTTTTGCAAAACCGTTCAAGATTTGATTCGGCGATTGGTCGGGGAAGATGATTTGCTTGTAATTTTCCAATTGGTTTTTCTCAATATGCGAGTTTGCAACTGAATCAACAGAAGTCGAACAATTATTGGCGGTTGCAAATGTGTCAAATACCCAACGAGTCCAACCTTCGTCCATCGAAGGTATAAATGAATGATAAACTCCTACCGAATTATTACAGCTTATAAGTTCAAAAGGACTAGGTTCGCGCACGGCAATTTTATAATTTAACGGTTTAAAAATCGGTGTAACTTCTGTATTTCCCATCAGTAGCGGAAGTGTGTGTGCCGTTACATCGTAAGGTGGAATTGGATTTCCCTTACTGTCTTTCAAATTTGGATAAGTTTGTTTTTCCAGTAATGTCTTAGCAAAAATAGCATATGGTTGGTCGAATTTAACAACTGCGACTTGGTCAAATGTTTTCTTATCAATCTGTAAAGCACTCGGAAAATCAACTTTTACTCCGCCTTTTTCCAATATTTCGAGAATATTATAAAAACCTATCGCATTTGCGTCTGATTCTTTGAGAACATAGGCAAACAATTCGCCGTCTTTGCGCGGTCTGACGGCTTCTTTGCCAATCGAATAAAATCTCGCCAACCATTTTGCGCGGTTGTCCGCCGCGTGATTTAGCAAACTGAACGAAGCGGTGGTCATATAG
>CALMEH010000259.1 GCA_937863115.1 uncultured Acidobacteriota bacterium | reverse complement strand
GGACTCGAAGAAGTTCAAAAATTAACAAACGCTCACACAACCAAAATTGATGATCTTGCTAAAAATAAAGAGCAAGAAATTATGAGTGTTTAGTTTTTGGTGTGAATAGAAAATAGTAAATCGTGAATAGATTTTGAGTTTTCTATTCACGATTTACTATTTTCTATTTACTAAACTTACTTCATCGTAAAAACATCATCCGCAACTTCGTTATTAATTAAAATTTCCTTCGCCTTAAAATCCGAATACATAGTCAGTTGACCGAGTTCAAAACGTTGCGCGTAGCGTTCGGGAATGATTACGCCTTCTACATCGCGGACTTTATCAATTTCTACGGAAGTCGTGATATTTCTTTCGCCGTAAGTATAACTCGATTCATAACTTTTAACTTGTGCTGTTTTTTCGTCTAAGAAAAAATCCGTGTAATAACCTTCGGGCGAGGTTACGCGAAAACCGAACTTTTTGTTTTTACCGTCTGCCAAAGCCGCAACAATATAGCCTTTTTCTTCAATTTTCGGCAACAGCGGCAAGCCGAGACGATTTACCGGTGGCAACGTGAAATTTGGAACAGAAGAATATGTGTTTTCGCCGTCATAAACTTGTTTGAACGGTTGAAACGGATTTGTAATTTCAAGCCGATACTTTTCACCTGCCAAAATCATCGCGAAAGTCGCCGGAATAACTTGTGTCGGTGAACCGGAAATCTCTGCCGAACCGCGAACGATTAAAGTTTTCATTGCTTTGAATTTGTCGCCGCCATGTGCCGCGAGTGCGGCTTTGGCAAGTTCCATCGGCGTTGAAGTTTTTGAAATCGTTACGCTTGCAGTTTTAGTTTCAGTTTTTTTCTCGTCTTTTTTCTGGGCAAATACGCTGATCGCAAAAGCAAAAATCAGCAGTAAAATTGAATATTTTTTCATATTTTTTATATTCTAATAGAATTTATCAATTCTTTGATGCTTGAAAATACGAAAAAGAAGGACAAAAGTTCAACTTTCATCCTTCTTTTAACTTTTACCGATTTATTAGAAACTAAATCGCAGCTGAAGTTCAACACGACGATTTCCGCTATTTGAACCGCCACCGCCGAAAAAGCCGAATCCTCCGGCAGTTGATGTTGATTGTCCGAAGCGAAGCGAATTCAGAACTCCGACAGGTGTGTTTTGGTTAACGGTATTGAAAAGATTGTTGATGTTCATTCCAACCGTCAAATTATACGGACTGTTTCCGCCGCCGCCGCCAAACATTCCGCCGCCGCCGCCGCCGCCGCGGTTTCCACCGCCGCCGCCCGCGCCGACCGGAATATTTCCGCCGCCTTGAGGTTGACGTTGTTGTTGCGTGTTAGCTGTCGTATTTTTCTCACCGCCAAATCCAAAAGTTTTACTGAGATTCAGATTAACGACAAAATACGAAGGACCTCTTCCGTAATTGCGCGGAATAGTTGCGTTAACATCCGAAATGTCTGTGAGACCGCACCACGAATTTGTTAAACCAAGTTGCAAACATCTTGCGTTCAATTGTGCGTAAGTCGGACGTTCCGTAAAAAGCAAATCGCCGTTGGTGTCGGGGAAGCCACTCGTAATATTAAACGGTCTTCCCGAAGATGCGATAATAAACGGGGAAACACGAATATTCCAAGGCATCGTTACCGAGCCGCCAATAAAGAAGTTATGGCGAACATCAAGCAAAGAATTCCCGTATTCGTTACTCAAATCGTAGCTGTAAGCCGGAAAACTTCCCGCGCCGTCTGAGTCGCTTTTTGCAAATCCGAGACGATAATTTCCGAACAAAGTCAGTTTATTGCTTATCAATGTGCGGAAATTGAAAATTACTTGTTGTTGATTCAAAACGCCGGTTGATTCATACTCATTGACCGCCCCGAGTGCCGGATTTGGTTTTAGTGCGCCAGAACAGTTTGTCGGCGTGAGGCAAACCGGTGCATTGACGTTGCGCGATCGAAGTAAATTATTGGTTCTCGAACCGATATAGAAAATTGCCGCCGTAGTTTTGAAAGGCAATTGGCGTTCGATTCCGAGAGCGTATTGCATCGTATAAGGCGTTTGAAGTTCGTCGGAAACTTGGCGAATCGTGTTTGAAGTCGGCGAAGCCGTGCCGATTTGCGCCGCTGTCGGCACATTCGTAACACCATTTAAAGTGAAAATTGGCTGCCCCAACAATGCAATTGCTGAAGCCCCATTGGTTACGCTGACAACATAATTCAATTGTTGAACTCCGTCAAAACGAATGGATTGCAAAGTCAGATTTTCGTTGAATCGGTCATAAAAAATACCGAAACCGCCCTGAAAAACCGTCTTCGGCTGACGCGCTCCGCCCGCACCAGGCGACCACGCAAAGCTGAAACGCGGCGAAAAATTGGTATTATCGCTGATGTTCGTCTGATTTTCGTAGCGAAGTCCAAAGCCGAGCGTCAATGCCGGACTTATGCGCCAATCGTCTGAAATAAACAAGCCGACATCGTATTGCGAAACGTCCGCCAAAGGATTTCCCGCCGTCAAACTAAATTGCGACGGATTGTATCGCGGATTAACCGCACCCAAAAGTTTCGCACGATATTGCTCAATGCCGGAAACAAATCCATCGCCATCGGTGTCAAACGGATCATTCAAACTTGATGTTCCCTGAAAAATAAATGTGCCGCCAAAGCCTGATTCAGAGCGGTCTTTAATCGAAATTCCGCGCAGACGCACACCGAATTTTACCGAATGTTCGTTCTTTTTGCCGAGCGTCGTCGTCGTATAATTTTGCAATTCCCAATTTTGTGAACGATTATAATTCAAACCGATTTGCGCTCCGCCGCCAATAAAAGCCGACGAAACATTGATCGTCGGAATCGTGTTGTCGCCGACTTGTTGACGGTTTCTGTATTCATAGGAAAAACGCGTTTCGTTAATCGTTTTGGCGTTAACAATCGCCGTTTCAGTCAAACGAATTTCGTGTTCGGTATTTGTGGATTCCGATGCACGACTCAACAAACTCAAATCGCCGATGCCTTGATTGTCCGCTGTCGAGCGCGAAAAGCCGTATCTTGCAACCAACGTATTTTTATCGTTTAACTGATAATCAATGCGCGGTCCGATGGAAAATCGGCGAGTCGGAAGTGTATATTCTTCACGAAACTGCACGATATTCAAATTGTTATTAAGCACCAATGCATTGACCACCGCGACATTATCAATCTCGCGGTTGCTGATGTCTAAAAAGAAAGATGATTTGTTTTTTTGAATCGGACCTGAAACGCTTCCGCCGTAAAATCTCGTTTGGCTCGAAGCGCGATTTGCGGCAAACGGATTGCGCGAATTTAAACTTTCGTCGTTGAAATTAAAGAACGCCTGACCGCGAAATTTATCTGAACCGGGTTTGGTTAAAATTTCAATTCTGCCGAAACCAAGCCGGTCATATTCTGCCGAAAATGGATTTTGATTGATGCGAATTTCACGAATCGAATCCTTTGGCGGAATTCTGCCGCCGGTGAAACCATCTATATAAATTTGTCCGCCGTTCGGTCCCGAAGAAGGTCCGGCAAGTGCCTGCAACGCCGCTTCGAGTTCGTCCGGGTCGTCGGGCAAAGCCTTTAATTCCTGATCGGTTAAAACGGTGGCGCTCAAATTTCGGTCGGAATCAGTGTTCACACCATCGCCAACGCTGACATCAACTTTTTCGGTAACACTTTCAACCGTCATCGCAATAATCAATTCTTCTCGTTGTCCGGCTGTGATATTGACTTCAGAATTTTCATAAAGCGCAAATTTCGGCGCAGAAACTCGAACCGTGTATTTTCCGGGCGCAAGTCCGTTAATGGTAAATGCTCCCGAAGAATTTGTCGTGGCTGTTTTTTCTTTGTTAGTCGCATCAACCGCCGTAACGGTTGCGCCCACAACAACTGCGCCGAGCGAATCATAAACCTGTCCGGTCAAACTTCCGTTCACTTGGGCAAATACTGCTGAATTTATAATTAAAATAGTGAATATGAATGCTATTAAGTTTTTCATAGTAATAAGTTCAAAGTTCAAAGTTCAAAGTTCAAAGTTCAAAGTTCCTAACTTGGAACTTTGAACCTGGAACTTTGAACTATTTTTTATGGAGTTCCTCCGCCATCGAGTCCTGGAATTGAAAAATTGGAATT
>CALMEH010000258.1 GCA_937863115.1 uncultured Acidobacteriota bacterium | reverse complement strand
GTAATTGGTATGTCTTCAAGAGTTCTACGCAAACAATATTTGCAATGCACTGGGGCTTAAACGGCGACAAACCTGTTTCCGGCGATTTTGATGGCGACGGTGTTACGGATGTCGGCGTTTATCGTCCTTCTAACGGAATTTGGTATGTCTATAACACGCTGGACGGAAGCACTTTGATTCGCCGCTTCGGTCTGGCTAATGACATTCCTGTTCCCGTTGAATATGACGGCGATGGAAGCACGGACATTGCCATTTATCGTCCGTCTGATGGAAATTGGTATATCTGGAACAGTTCGAGCGATACAATGACCGTCCAACGCTTCGGACTCTCGACGGATACGCCTTCTCATTTGATTTACGCACCTTAGTTTGAGACGGTGAGACTAAGAGACGGAGAGACTGTTCAATGTTGAAATCTCTCCGTCTCTTAAACTCATCGTCATTTTTCATTGTGATTTCTCAAATAAAAACAACCGACGAAGAATTAGTCGCCGCGTGTCGGCGCGGCGATGAGTCGGCTTGGGAAACGATTGTTTTGAAGTATCAGAAAATGCTTTTTTCGATTCCGCGCCGAGCGGGATTGAGCAAAGATTTGGCTTCGGATGTTTTGCAAAATGTTTTTCTGACGCTTTTTGAAAAGCTCGATACACTCGAACAACCGCAATTTTTACGCGCTTGGCTGACAACGACGACGCGCCACAAGACGATTCATCTTATCCAACGCGAAACACGCGGACGACCGAAATCTTTGGACGAATTAGAGGAAGAAACCTTCTTTGAGTTTCCCGACAAAACACCTTTGCAGGACGAAGTTTTAATCAATCTCGAAAAGGAACAGCAAATCGAAACGGCAATGTCGCAGATGGACGAACGTTGTCGCCGTTTGATTTCATTGCTTTATCTGGAAACCGATAAAATCGCTTACACAGAAATTGCCGAGATTTTGGACATTCCTTTGGGAAGCATCGGACCAACACGGGCGCGTTGTTTACAGAAATTGATAAAATTTTTGCCCGATTAGTATTTTTTGGGTAGTTAAATTGACTAATAAAAGTAGAACAGACTGTCATTCTGTGTAACGAATTATGTTTTTGCAACACATCAAATTTGAAGAACTCGTGCGCCGCGCCGAAAGTGATTTGTCCGATAAACTTGTGGACAAACATATTGCCGAGTGTGGCGAATGCCGTGCGAATCTGCAAAAACTTCAAAACTTTTTCGCGTTTGCCGAAACAACCGCGACGGAAAGCGTTCCGCAAGCCGCGACCGCGCATTTATTAAACATTTATCACCCGCCAAGGCGCAAACCATCTTTCACAAAACGCTTGCGCGGCGTGTTGGCATTTGACGATTGGTTGCCGGAATTTGCCGTCAATGAACGCCTTGCCTACACGGACACGCGCCAGATGCTCTTTCGCGCCAAAGGTTTCGAGATTGACATTCGCCTGAATTTCGTCGGCGGCAAATGCCAACCGAGCGGACAAATCTTCCCCGATTGCACAGGCGGTGAAATCGAAATTGTAACAAACAATTTCACCGAAAAAGTTACTTTAAATGAATATTGCGAATTCGTTTTACCATTCGTTTCCGAAGGCATCTATGATTTCAAAATCCGCGTGAAAAACACGGAAATCGAAATCAATCAAATTTCCCTCTTCAGCTAAATTTGGTAGCTTGGGAATAGAGAAACTCTTAATCGCAGATTTTTGGGGAATCTGTGATTAGGAGTTTCTTTGCGTTCAGAGTCCAACCTTCAGTTTGTGAAAACGCGGGCGAAGCCTCGCATTTGCTTTGCGTTAAGTAACTTGAACCAAAACCCCATTGCTTCGCTCGCGGTTAGCAAACTTGTATCTAAAGTTTGGACTCTGAACTTTTTTCTTGCAAACGACAGACGATTATTGTATGTTATTCACATCATTTTGAATGTTAAACAGATTTGCCGATAGCCAAATCAAGCGTCTGGCGCAAAATCTCAGGTTTAACTTGCAAATTTTTACTTTTAACCCAAGTTTCCGTTTGGCGAAACTTACTTTCAGCCAAACGCCAACTTCCGTTAGCTTTAATTACGGAGGAAAATAAGTTGCAATCTGCTTTTCAAATATTTTTTTTACACAAATCCGCGTTTTTCGACGCAAATCCTCCGTCCGCAAACTCCGTGCGCCTTTTCGCAAGCCCCGTGCAGGTTTTCGCAAACCCCGTTCACCGTTTTTCGACGCAGTTCAGCTTGCGGTTATCGCGGTTCACGATTTTATGTCGCGGTGCGCCGTGCTGATGACTCGGTGCGCGTTTTTTCGTCGCGGTGCGGCGTTTTAGTATAACGTCAGTTCGGGATAAGAAAAAATCAAAAGAATGAACCACGAAATAACACAAAATAACACGAAAACTCAATCAAATCTTGCTCGGTTTTTTGATTTGTTTCGTGTTGCTTCGTGTTATTTCGTGGTTTAGATGTTGTCTTTTTCTTATCCCGAACTCAGGTTAGTATAGTGATTTTTAACCACGAAACATCACGAAATAGGAAGAAGATTGTGTAAATTTCGTGTTAATTCGTGTAAATTCGTGGTTAAATTCTTACTCTTTTTTGAGTTTGAACACAGTTTCTCAGAACTTTCGGAATTTTTTTGGAGAAAAATAATATGGCAAGCAGAATAACTCGTGAAAACGAAAGAAACATCAGGTCGGACGTTTTTTTACAGATAAACTTAGCGGATTTTGCCGCCAACGCTTTTGTTACGGCGCAATCCGCATTATTGCATACAAAAATTGTGGAAACGGGCGATGCCCGCGAATTACAAATAGCCAGCGGTGGCGCGGCACGGCAACAATACGAACTCGCCGAAGCCGCCAACGACGCGCTCAAACAAGCAATGCGCGACGTGGCAGATTTTGCCCTAACAATGGCAGATGAAATTGAAGGAATCGAAGAAAAATTCCGCATCACACGCGGCAGCGGCAGACGCGCCCGCATCGCTCGCGCCCGCGCCTTTGCTGCCGATGCCGCCCCGCACAAAGCTCTCTTCATCGAACGCGGTTTGGAAAATGATTTTACAGAAGTCTTGAAAAAAAAACCCACCCCCCCCAAACACCCCCCCGCCCCCGCCTTTACAAAAACCGCCGAGCGCGTCGGCTCAACCGAAGCGCGAATGCTCGCCCACCGCGAATCAAACAAAACCATCACGCACCTCGACCCAATCATCCGCAAATTCTACCGCAACAACCCCGCAAAACTCGCCGAATGGGACTTCGCCAGCCACGTCCAACGCGACGAAAAACCCAAGTCACCGAATAATTCGACTCCATAAATTTTGCAACTAATTGTATGGAAAGTATAATTGGCAAGAAACAGCTATCAAATTTATAGGTAATAAAATAATGTCAAATAAATCATCTGTAAAAAAAACTGTAATTAAATTACTAAAAAAAAGAACTTTGCTTACTCTATTAGCCACTACTATATTTGCTCTAGTATTCATAATATTTGCATTGAATACTTCAGCAGCCACAATAGGTTTTGCAAATGACTCTTTCTTTAGTTTATTTACAAGTAAAAATATCCTTGCCACGCAAACTCCGATTTGCGATAGTGCGATACATCCGGTATACCTTGATATCGCGGCAGAAGGTGGACAAGGGTCTTTTGAAGTTCTTATTGAATCCGGATGTCCATGGTCAGCCGAGAGTAATGCAAGTTGGATTACCACAAATTCGAGCGGCACGACGGGAGGAATGGTCAATTTTACCGTAGCTTCTACTCCTGATCAGGGACGCTCGGGAACAATTACGATACACACTCCGGTTGATACACAAACCTTTACTGTTTTGCAAAAAGATAAAGATTGCAGTTTTAGTCTTTCTCCGGGGTTTAATAGATCCCCAAGCACGGGCGGAAATTCAAGTTTTCAAGTCTTTCCTTCCAGACCTCAATGCGAATGGACAGCGTCTTCCAATAATCCTTGGATAAGTTTAACAGGAGCAACTGGCGGAGTAGGAAATGGAACGATAGATTATAATGTTGCTCCCAATTCTGGAAGTTTCATTAGAATTGGCACCATACGAGTAGAAGATACTTTATTTACCATTCAGCAAGACCCTTTGTTGCCGCCGCCTCCCTGTTCTCCTACGAGCGTTTTTTTTAATGTTTCGAGTGCGAATTTCGGCGTAGTCGGAGGAAATGGAGAATTTTCTGTATCAACTCAAACAACAGGTTGTCGTTTTACTGTTACAAGTAACGCTTCGTGGATAACTATAACAAGCGGCATTAATGACAGTCCCGTTAAATATACAGTTGCCCCGAATACCGGTCCAGCCAGAACCGGAACTATTTCCGTAAGCGGCAGATTGTTCACGGTTACTCAATCTGAAAGTTGTAATTTTGTTATTACCCCTTCAAGCATAAATATTCCGGCAGCAGGTTTAACAGGTTCTTTTGCTGTTACTACCGGAGCAGAATGCACTTGGACGGCAAGATCCGAAGATATTGATGTAAATATTCTGTCAGGAAGCGGCACAGGTAATGGAACTGTTAACTACCGGGTAATTCGGAATACGGGCGAAGAGAGAACGCTTCGAATAAGTGTCAACGGAGTAGTGTTCACAATTACACAAGCATCAGGGGTTTGTGTAACTTCAATTGATCCATCTTCGGCAACTTTTTCCTCTGGCTTTGCAAATAGTTCATTCGCCGTTATTGCACCATCCGGTTGCGAATGGCAATCGGAAGATAACGCTTCGTGGATTTCTACTTTTAGCACAGGCACTGGTAACGGAGTTGTCAATTTTTCAGTTTTGGAGAATTATACCGATTCTCTTCGCACAGGAACGGTTAAGGTCGGGGGAAGAACCTTTACAATTACACAAACTGCTTGGCAAGGAATAACATGCACATACTCAATAACTCCGTTGAGTCAGAACATTTCGGCTTCAGGTGGAAATGGCTCTTTTCAAATTACCACACCAACATTCTGTCCTTGGATTGCACGAAGTAATGCCAGTTGGATTACGACTTCATCAAGCGGTGCGGGTAACGGAACAATTAACTTTATTGTTGCTCCTAATTCAGGGGTGGCAAGAAGTGGGACAATAAGAGTTGGCGGAAAACTTTTTACTATCACTCAAGCTGCTCCGACTAACTGTAATTATACAATAAATCCGACGAGTGCCAATATCGCGGCATCAGGAGGCAACAGTTCATTTTCCATAACTGTCCCTTCGGGTTGGAGTTGGACGGCAACAAGTCAAGTAAGTTGGATAACTACGACTTCATCAGGCACAGGAAACGGAACAATCAATTTTACAGTCGCGGCTAACTCAGGTGCAGCACGAAGCGGATCAGTTACGGTTGGAGGACGAACTTTTACAGTCAATCAAGCGGGAAATACAGTCTGTAATTATTCTATAAATCCAACAAGTGTTAATGTTGCGGCATCAGGAACAAATGGCTCATTTAATCTTACTGCTCAGGCAGGTTGCACCTGGACGGCGCAAAGCAATAATCCGAGTTGGATTACAACCAGTTCCACCGGAAATGGAAACGGAACGGTATCTTTTTCCGTTGCGTCGAATACGGGAGTTGCTCGCACGGGAACCATTTCGGTGGCGGGACAGACATTCACCGTTAACCAAAGTGCGGCTTCGGGCGGGACTCTTATTCCGGTAAAAGTAAATTCTGCGGACAGTTTAGTCAATGATTTCTTCGGAAATAGTGTAGCTTTAAGCGGTGATACTGCAATCGTTGGATCTCATGGACATGCAGTTAGTGGAAACGATGATCAAGGTTCAGCTTATATTTTCATACGCAACGGTTCTAATTGGCAGTTACAGCAAAAGCTAACGATGCCAACAGCAGACGCACAAGTTGCCGCACAATTTGGATATAGCGTTGCAATCAGCGGTGATACGGCAATTGTTGGAGCACCGACGCAAGATAACGGTGCGAATACAGATCAAGGTGCCGCTTATGTTTATGTAAGAAGCGGCACAACATGGACATTTCAGCAAAGGTTACGCCAAAGCGACGGTGCAGTTGGTGATAATTTCGGCTGGAGTGTTGGTATCGATGGAAACACAGCGGTCGTTGGAGCTTATCTTGACGATGAAAGTATTTATACCGACTGCGGTTCTGCTTACGCGTATTTGCGAACAGGAACAACTTGGCAAGAAGAATCGAGAATGGTTGCAAGCGAACGAACGAGCAATAGTCAAATGGGTTATAGCGTTGGTATCAGCGGCGATACAATAGTTATCGGAGCAAGGTTCGCACAAACTTCTGCCGCATCTGCGGATTTCGGCTCGGCATATATTTTTACGCCAGTTGCGGGAACTCCGAGAGTTTGGACGCAACGTTCAATTCTCACAGCACCACAAAGAAGTGCCGGCGACCAATTTGGTTTCAGCGTAAGTGTGAGCGGAAATACTGCACTTATTGGTTCGAGGTTTGATGATGTTGGGGCAAATGTTGACCAAGGCTCTGCATATATCTTTACAGGGACGGGCTTTACATGGACATTCCAACGCCAACTATTTGCGAATGATGGAACTGCAAATGATGAATTCGGAAATGCAGTCAGTATAAGTGGTGATAGATTGATTATAGGTTCGCCGCAAAACTCTACTCGAAATGGCAGGGCATATATATTTACCGGAATTGGCTCAAATTGGATACAACTTCCAGTATTAGTTGCACCTGACGGTTCCGCTGGAGATTTGTATGGCTCAAGTGTTTCAATCAGCGGTTCAAATGCGGTAATCGGTGCAGTTTTTGATGATGCTCGGCGTGGCTCTGTTTATTTCTTGAGCGGAGTTCCGTCAGCCAATTCTAAATCGGTTTCAGACTTCGATGGCGACGGCAAAACAGACGTATCAATCTTTCGCCCTGCACCTGGTGAATGGTGGGTTAGCCGCAGTTCTGATGGCGGTAATTTTGCCACACAATTTGGTGCGTCAACCGACAAAATCGTTCCCGCCGATTACACGGGCGACGGCAAAACCGATGTCGCTTTTTGGCGACCTTCGAGCGGGCAATGGTTTATTTTACGTTCCGAGGACAGTTCTTTCTTTGCTTTTCCGTTCGGGGCAAACGGCGACACGCCTGTTCCGGCTGATTATGATGGTGATGGCAAGGCTGATGCGGCGGTTTTTCGTCCTTCGAGTTTGACTTGGTTTATCAATAAATCTTCGGGCGGGACTGATATTATTACTTTTGGCGCGACGGGCGATAAGCCTGTGGTTGGCGATTATGACGGCGACGGCAAGGCGGATATTGCGATTTACCGTCCAAATGGCGCGAATGGTGCGGAATGGTGGATTCGGCGGAGTTCAAATGGAAGC
>CALMEH010000257.1 GCA_937863115.1 uncultured Acidobacteriota bacterium | reverse complement strand
TTGCCCGACAAAAAATCCATCATCATTTACTTTTGGGATTTTTCCGCGCCGACAAGCAATTTCACAGGGCGCACCGCAGATTCTTCCGCAAATCGAAGCAAACGGATTCGGTCCGCGGACAATCAAATAGGCTTCTTCAAAATTGCCTTGAGCAATCGCCCGAATATATCCGCGAGCATCCGTATGCACTGGGCAGGCAACTTGGCAAGAGATTAAGTTTTGATGGTAGTCCGACGTTGGAATGTGGACTTTTAACGGAATCATTATATCTCACCCTTCCTAACAACACTTAGATTTTTACTACCGACAAATTTAGGATTACTTCTGTGTGAAATTTTAATTAACTTTTTCTAATCAAAATATGATTTGAATCATAAAATTGTGAATTTTTTCTCATTTGTTTGAAATCTCAACATATTCGTCGCATTTTTTGTAAATATGACTCAAATCATATTTTGATTTTCATCTAAATCGGATAATACAAATTATCAAAGGAGGCAACGCGATGAGGATAACCGCCGATATGAAAATCCGAGATGTTCTGGCAATTGACGAGGAGAAAATGCTTCGTGCTTTTTTATGGCTTTCGCCGATGTTTGAAAGGCTTCGACATCCGATGCTCCGCCAAGCAATGAGCGGGCGGGTAACAGTTTCGCAAGCCGCCAGAGTTGCCCAAATTCCTGTTTCCGAAGCACTTTACGTTTTGAATTTGGCAGCGGGCGAAGATTCCGGCGAAATTGCAAAGGAACTCGAATGTTTGCCGAAATTTGATTTTGAGTATCACGAGACAAATCCGCCGCGAAAACCGCGAGAAATTTTAGGGATTGCGGACAATGACGATAATGTAATTTTTGTTGACGTGATGAAGCAACACGACCGACACGAAGACCCATTGCCAAGAATAATGGGTGGTTTCTTTGACCTGAAAATTTCGCCTGAAAGCGTTTTGCTGGTGCATCATCCTTTTGATCCGATACCTTTACGAGATTTATTTGCCCGCGAAGGTTTTGCAAGTTGGGCGGAAGAACGTCGTCCGATGGATTGGTATATTTACTTTTATCGCCCGACGGCACTAGAAGGAGCAATTGTTTATCCGCCAATTTTTAATAAAGTTTTTGTCAAAGCGGCAGGAGTCTGGTGAAAATTTAGCACTCAAAGAAACTCGAAATAGGCTTTTAAAACGGGTTTTAGCAAAAATTTCACACAAATGATTCTAAAAAATTGTATAATTTGCCCGAAACGACTTCTTGAAAAATTCTAATTTTATGTCGGCACAAAATTCAATTGATTATCGCAACCCAACCATAGTTGCTGTCTTGGCTTCGGCGTTTTTGACTCTACTCGTGATTGTCGGTTCGCGTTTTTTACTGCATTACGATTCGGCACTTTTCGGTTATACCATTGCGAGTATTGTTGCATTTGGGGCAATAGTTTTTCGCTATGCGCTTTGGTTACAGCGACCTGCCACACGAGCCTATTGGAAACGCGGTTGGCAACTTTATTTGCAGCGCGATAAATTTGCCAAAAACACCGCCGATGCCGCCAAATCAATCGCCGGTAATTTGATTGAACAAAGGTTTATCTTCAAACGGGGTTTTACCCGTTGGCTGATGCACTTCTTGATTATGTGGGGTTGTATTTTGTCGGCGGCGGTGACTTTTCCACTCGTTTTCGGCTGGATTCATTTCACGCTTGAAGGTGAACGCGGTTACAGAGTCCATCTTTTCGGTTTTCCCTTAAACCTGATGGACGGCAGAAGCCTGATGGCTTGGCTGACATTTCACGCCCTCGATTTTACGGCGATTATGGTTATTGCAGGTTGTGCGATTGCTATTCACCGGCGTTTGCACGACAAAGGCGCGATTGCTCTGCAACAGTTTTTACTTGATTTTGTTCCGCATCTATTACTAATTGCAATTTCGGTTTCGGGCTTAATGCTAACCGCTTCAAGTCTTTGGTTTGAAGGTTATATGTATTCGTTTATCACGCTTTCGCATCAGGCAGTTGTGATAATGACGCTCTTTTTTCTGCCATTTGGAAAACTCTTTCATATTGTCCAAAGACCTGCATCTATTGGAGTTGAACTGTATCAGCAAAGGGCAAAGGAAATGGAACAGGCAAAATGTCTGCGTTGCGGGGTGGAATTTGCTTCGGTAATGTGGCTCGGTGATTTAAAGGAAGTCGTCGAAAAAGTCGGATTTGATTACACGATGGAAAACGGTGAAAAATTACAGGATTACTGTCCTCGCTGCAAACGTGTGATGCGCGGTTTGGCGTATGCCGGAATCGCCGATAAGAAAGATAAGGTTTTTAGCGGAATGCGGGCAGAAAGTAAAAAGTAAAAAGGCAAAAATTAGAATATTAGAAAAAGTATCCTAATTGGATTTTATATGTCGAAAGTAACAAATTTAGAAAAAATCATTGACGAATTCGGACCGCATCTGCACGATGCACCGATTGATGGGTGGTCGGCTCAACGCAATATTGAAAAGGTCGTTTCCACACATTGCCCTTATTGCGGAATGCAGTGCGGAATGAATTTACTGGTTGAAAAGAATCACGTTGTTGGAGTGGAACCACGTTATGATTTTCCGGTCAATGAAGGTCGTCTTTGTCCGAAAGGCGTTACGGCTTATTTGCAAACTCATCATCCTGACCGCTTGCTTCATCCGCTGATTAAACGAAACGGCAATTTTGAAAAAGCAACTTGGGATGAAGCACTCGATTTAGTCGTGTCAAAATTTAAGGAAATTCAGGCGAAAAACGGAAAAGATGCGATTGCAGTTTATTCAGGTTCAAGTTTGACGACAGAGAAAACTTATTTAGTCGGCAAATTTGCTCGCGTCGGTTTGCAAACGAGGTTTATTGATTACAACGGCAGACTGTGTATGGCTTCCGCCGCCGCCGGAAATAATAAAGCGTTTGGGGTTGATCGTGCCGCAAATCCTTGGTCAGACATTCCAAAAGCCGAAGTTTTGATAATTGCGGGTGCAAATTGTGCCGAAACTTTTCCAATTCTCAACGGTTTTTTGTGGAAACAACGCGACAACGGCGGAATTTGGATAATCATTGATCCGCGTGAAACTCCAACTGCGCGGCAAGGCGATTTACACTTGCAACTCAAACCCGGAACTGATGTTGCCGTTGCCAACGGGATTTTGAATGTTCTCATCAACGAAAAATTAATTGACGAGGAATTTATCAAAAATCGGACGAATGATTGGGAAGCGACACGGGAAACTGCACTGAAATATTCACCCGAAATTGCTTCCGAAATTTCCGATGTTCCGGCTGAGAAAATCATTCAAGCCGCCCGTTTATATGGTCGTGCGAAAACTGGAATGATTCTCCACGCACGCGGAATCGAACATCATTCAAACGGCACGGAAAATGTTTTGAGCTATATCAACATAGTTTTGGCGACAGGCAAAATCGGCTCAGAAGGTCGTGGTTACGGCACAATTACTGGACAAGGAAACGGACAAGGCGGACGCGAACACGGGCAAAAAGCTGACCAATTACCGGGTTATCGTTCAATGATCAATCCTGAACATCGCAAATATGTGTCGGATGTTTGGGGCATTGATGAATCCGAAATGCCGCTGGCGGGAGGTTCGGCGGTTGCAGGTTTTGGAAAAAAGCGCGGAGGCGGAATCA
>CALMEH010000256.1 GCA_937863115.1 uncultured Acidobacteriota bacterium | reverse complement strand
TTGTCCGAGATTCGCTTTTTGCGCGAAATCGGTTTTCGGTAAATTAACGGTTTTCTTCAGTTCCAAAGGTTCAGTCATATTTTTGTTTGTGGTTCGTTGCTGAAAACGCAAATCGAAGCCGTTGTAAAAATTCAAATTTTAGCATTTATCAATAAAAAAATCCTAAATCTGCAAAGATTTAGGACATTCGGCGCAAGTTAAGTTTTCCGTTCCAACCTCAGCCGTTGTCCTCCAAAATAATAATGCTAATTATAATGTTCAAATTTCTCATCAGTTTATTTATGCCAAAATTTTAGCGTGAAGTCAAAAAAATACGGCTAAAGCATTTTTCGCATCGTCTAATTTGCAACGGAATATTTTATGAAAAATTTAATCATTATATTTGTAATCGTTTTGTTCACGGGAAATTGCTTTGCTCAAAAAGAGCTGAATTTTGAGGTCGAAGGCACGAAAAGAATGGCGGTAATTTATGAAGGCGAAGCGAAACGCAAAAAATCTTCAGTCGTTTTTGTATTTCACGGACACGGCGGAAATGTTCGTAACGCGCAAAGAAAACTTAATTTTCACGATGCTTGGAAAGAGGCTTTAGTCGTTTATATGCAAGGAATTCCGGGCGTTCAAGGCATTACCGATAAAGCGGGAACAAAAAACGGCTGGCAGAAAAATCCGAATGAATTGGAAGACCGCGACGTTAAATTTTTCGATGAAGCTCTAAAACAATTAAGCAAAGATTACAAAATTGACAATAAAAAAATCTACGCCGTCGGACATTCAAACGGCGCACGTTTCGTCAATGTTTTGTGGGCAATGCGCGGCGAAAAATTTGCGGCTTTTTGCTCGGTTGCAGCGCAAGGCGGTTTGATGATAAAAGACGCTTCGCCCATTTCAATCTGGATGAGCATCGGCGAAAACGATCCGATTGTTCCTGCCAAAGGACAAAAACTTTCGATTCCGGTTGTTCAAAAAATCTTAAAAATTGATGCGAAAAAAGGCGAAACCGACGGCGAAATTACAACTTACAAAGGCACGAACAAAACCGAACTCATCGTTGAAATCCGCGATGCAGGACACGAATTTCCGCAAGATTCAATCCCGAAAATGGTTGAATTTTTCAAGCGAAACGTGAAAAATTGAATATTTCAGACATTTTTCCAAAAATTTAATTGTCGTCATCATCCGTTTTGTTTTCAACTTTTAAGACATTTCCGTTTTCGGCATCAACATAAACTTCATAAACATCGCCGTTATTTTTACGGATATAAATTTCGTAAACAGCGCGTCCGTTTTCGCGCTCGAACTCTTCTTTGATAACATTTCCCGAAACTCTTGCAAGTGCGATTTTTCGTGCATCGGAAGGCGATATTCCCGAAACTGAATTGTTTCTGTTTGAGTTTGAATTGCTTGAGTTTCGATTGCTCGAATTTCGATTATTGTTCGAGTTTGAATTGCTTGAATTTCTATTGTTATTTGAGTTACTGCTATTATTTGAGTTTGAGTCATCACGGCAATCTTTTTTTTTCCTGCCACGTTTTTTCTCGCAATCATCATTCGACATTTGCGAATTTTTCACCGTTTCTGATGCTTCCGAAACTAAATTTATCGCCATAAAACTAATTATTAGTGCAGATAAACTGATTATTCTGATAATTATTTTCATAATTTTCTTCTCTCCTTAGATTTACTGTCAAAAAATTGGAAAGAAAAAGACAAACCTTACAAAGATTTGTCTTTTTCCAAACTAAAAGTTATATGCCGAAAGCGTTGGTATGTCGCCATTTATGCCGAATTGTTGAATAATCGTGCCTTGTGTTGATGCACCGATAAACCAGGTTGCACTTGTTGGACGGAAAACCCCGGCATCGGCTTTGCCGTCGCCGTCAAAATCGCCAACCGTTGGCATATCGCCCGATGAACCAAACGGAAAGGCATAAAATGATGAATCTTCACTTCTAAGAACAAACCATTCGCTGGTTGACGGTCGCAAAAAAGCAACATCGGTTTTGCCATCGCCGGTAAAATCGGCTTGAATCGGTTTATCGTTTGAAGTTCCGAAGGTCATCGCAATCACGCCCGCAGTTGAGCGATTAAGCCACCATTGACCATTTGAAGGGCGATAGATGGCAATGTCCGATTTGGAATCGCCGTCAAAATCGCCAACTACCGGAATGTCGCCGCTCACTCCAAAGTTTTGAATAATCGTGCCTTGTGTTGATGCGCTGATAAACCAAGTTGCCGTTGTCGAACGAAAAACCGCAGGGTCGTATTTGCCGTCGCCGTCAAAATCTCCGACTATCGGAATATCGCCGTTTGCACCGAATGGAAATGAATAAAAACTGTTATTTTCACTTCTGAGAACAAACCATTCACCTGTTGCCGGACGGAAGAAAGCCAAATCGGTTTTGCCGTCTCCGGTGAAATCGGCAGGAACAATTTTATCGCCGGCTGTGCCGAAAGTTGCGGCAATGACACCTGTCGAACTAAGATTGAGCCACCATTGTCCGCTTGCCGGACGAAAGATTGAAATGTCCGATTTCCCATCGCCGTCGTAGTCGAAATTCGGCACAAGGGCTGAAATATTTGACAATCGCGCAATGCCGCCGCGTGCAAAACCGTTAAATTCGCTACTGCCGCCAACCAAAATGCCTGTAAAATTTTGTATCGCAAGCGAAGTAACGGTTCTATTCGAGCCTTTTCCGATTGGAAAACTTTGGTCAAAACTGCCATTGCTTCTAAGACGGACGATTCTTCCGACCGAAATTCCGTCAAATGTCGGGAAGTTTCCGCCTGCGAAAATTCTGCCTTGAATATCAATAGCAAGTTCGGTAATTTGTCCGCCGGCACTGCTTCCGGGGTTGAATGTTGTATCGAGTGTTCCGTCCGAATTAATTCGAGCGATGCTTTGAATATTTGTTCCGTTGTAACTAAGAAAACCGCCGCCGATAATCAACTTTCCGTTGGTTTGTTGCGCCAAGCTAAATACTATTCCATTCGCGCCTGTTCCCGTTGCAAAAGTATTGTCTATCGAACCATTGGTATTTAGACGCACAATTCCTCTGAAAAAGGCTTGCGGTTGACTCATTGTGAAAGTTCCTCCGCCAATGTAAAGTTTGCCGTCTGATTCCGGTAAAACCGTTCTGACTCTTCCGTCAAGAATCGGATGTGTGAATGCCGTATCAACCGAGCCGTCCGCATTTAATTGGGCTAAATGTGTTCTCGCCGTTCCGCCGATTGAGCCGAAAGAACCGCCAACCACGATTTTGCCTGTTGAAGTTTGGGCAATGTCATCTACAACCTCAAAATCGTTCATCGCGCCCGAATTAAATGTCGTATCCAAGGAACCGTCCGTATTGATGCGAGCAATATTGTCGCGTGTCGTGCCGTTATACGAAGCAAAATCTCCGGCAATCAGAATTTTTTCGTCCGATTGCACAAAAATAGAATTGACATTTCCGTTAATTCCGGTATTTATTCCTGTTCCCGGATCAAAAGTCGTATCAGGCAAACCTGCCGGCAGAAGCCGCGCAATTTTCTCGCGGGCAACGCCATTAATATAAGAAAAATTGCCGACAATAACGATTCTACCGCCCGAAACAACGACCATATCGGTAATTGTCCCGACATTTCCGAGTCTTGGCGCAAATGTTTCATCCGGCGTTCCGTTTTGATTTATTTTGACAATGCCGTTATGCAGCGAGTTTGAATATGCACTGAAAAATCCGCTTAACAACACTTTTCCATCGGACAAAACATTAACCGAACTAATCGGATTAGTAATATCAACTCCGCCGTTCGTGTTAAATGAAGAGTCAAGCGTTCCATTAGTATTAAGTTTGACGATTCCGCGAGTTGGTGTGGTATTAAAAAACGCAAAAGTTCCGATGGCAAAGAGTTTTCCGTCTGTTTGCAGTGCGATTTTTTTGATTTCATCAAATGCGGAAAAGCCGGAGCTGAAACTTGTATCAAGCGTTCCGTCCGCATTTATTCTGGCAATATTGTTTGGCGATGCCCCACCGTTGAACCCATTAAAACTTCCGCCAATTAAATACTTTCCGTCAGATTGAATAACAATATCGTTTAATGCGCCGTTCACGCCCGAACCGATGTTGAACGAAGCGTCGGTCGAACCGTTTGCGTTCAAACGCAAAAACGGGCGCGGAGTTCCTGACGAAATATTTTGTCCGCCAACCATAATTTTCCCGTCTGTTTGGACGGCGATTGCGCGAACCGGATTGCTTACTTCCGAATTTCCGATGTCGAAAGAAGCATCTAAAGTGCTGTCCGAATTTAATCGAATAAGCTGATTGACAGGTGTTCCGTTGACATTTGTAAATTCACCGCCGACCAAAATCTTGCCGTCCGATTGGACGATAATTTCATAAACGACATTATTTAAAACCGCATTAAAATCAGAATCGAGCGAACCATCGGCGTTCAATCTAGCCAAACGTGAACGATTTATACCATTGTAGGTTGTAAAAAAACCGCCGATGATAATTTTGCCGTCTGCTTGTATCGCAATTGCATTTACCGACTCATCTGTTCCTGTGCCAACTTGAAAAGTTTCGTCAGTTGTTCCATCAGTATTAAGCCGCGCGAAATTTTTACGAACCTTTCCGCCAATAACTCCGAAAAGTCCGCCGACAATAATTTTTCCATCAGATTGAACGGCGTGAACATACATCGGCAAAGATGATGAAGGCTTGCTTTCCACAACCGGCACAAACGAAGCATCAAGAGCAGTTGCCGCTTGCGCTTGAATTGCCGAAAAGATAAAAGCCAAAAGTAAAATTTTCAAAGAAAATTTCGTTAATTGTCTGAACATATTTTATATTTCTCCCATCTATATTTATTGCAGACAGCAACGATGGTTATATCAAGACTATTGATACAGTGTGATTTTTTGAAAGGAAAAGACGAATCTTAAAAAATTCGATTTTTTCGGTTACGCCGAATTTGTCAGATGATTATGTTTTATTGATGTGTTGATAAATCAAGTTGCAGTTAAGATGGGAAATTTGGCAACGGCGGACACGAGTTTCCAAACGATTCGATTCCGAAAATGACTGAATTCTTTAAGCGAAACAATGACTGAATTCTTTAAGCGAAACGCGGAAAATTAAAACTTTTTTGCCAGCCAAACGCCGAGCGCAACGCCAATGAAACCAACCGACACGCTCAGAAAAAGATAGAGAAAAGCCGTGAGAAACCGGCTTTCTTCAATGAGCATCCAAATCTCGAATTCAAATGTCGAAAAAGTCGTGAATGCGCCGAGAAAACCGACAACCAAAGCCAGCCGCAGAGTTTCGCTTGCGCCAAACTTTTCGGAAAAAAATATCAACGCCAAACCGATCAGAAACGAGCCGCAAATGTTGATAAAAAACGTCGGAAACGGAAACGGTTTGAGCCAATCTTGCATCGGCGAAATGTTAATCAGATAACGCAAAACCGCGCCAAACGCGCCGCCGATTGCCACTGCCAAAATTTTTATTGCTGTTTCCATCTAAAATCTTTCCGCCCGATATTTATTTAACTCTGCACCCGAAACATCATTTGAAATCAGCCCGATATAATTGTCCGGTCTGAGCAAAATCATAAACGAGCGCGATGTGCCGAAAATTTCTGCAATGTTCGGATAAAGGGCGATTTCGTGAAAATCAATCGCGCCGGTTTTCAAGATTTCAGTAAAATCCGCAAATTTGTTTTCGCCGTCGAAAACCGTCAAAAGATGAAACTTCGGCTCTTTTAATTTTTCATAAATACTCGCGCCGTCTGTTTCAAAATACGGAAATCTGTCGCCCGCTTTGACGTTAAAACTTCCGTCCGTCTGACTCAGAGATGATTTACGATAATTGATAGCGATTTGCGAAACACGCGGGAAAACGAATTTTTTAATCGCTTCAATCTTGAATGCAAAACCCGCGACATATGGGAAAACATACATCCGCAAAAACGAAAAGAGAAAGTTCGGATTTGCCGAGAAATTGAAAAAACGGTCGGTTGTTTTCAATAGATTTTCCGCGTTTGGAAGCCGTTCTTCGTTGTAAGTTTCAAGCAGTTTTTCATCTGATTTGCCGCGTAAAACCGCTGCCAGTTTCCACGCCAAATTGTAGCCATCCTGAATTCCCGTATTCATCCCTTGCGCTCCGGCGGGCGTGTGAATATGCGCGGAATCTCCGGCGAGAAAACATCTGCCTACTGAAAATTTATTGACGCGGCGCGTGTGAACTTTGTAGGTCGAAAACCAATTCACCTTGGTTATATCGAGTTCAAGCTGTGCATCACGCTTGATTTGCTCCTCAATTTCTTCATACAAAACATCGCCTTCGTCCTTGGCAAATTGTTCGGGAAACGTCCCGACAATGCGCCAATTATTTTCGCCCGTCATCGGAAAAAACGCGAGCAGATTATATTTCAACAAAAAAGCCTGTCCCGCATCATTCGGATATTTCCAATCAATTTGCACATCCGCGACATAAAACATCCGCTCAAACGTGCTTCCTTCAAACGTCAACCCAAGCGCGTGCCGCACCGGACTTTTCGCGCCGTCGCAAGCCACGAGATATTTTGCCGCAATCGTTGCGCCGCCTTTCAGATTTACCTTTACACCCGCGTCATCTTGCGAAAAATTCTCAATCTCCGTGTTCCAAAGAACGTCTCTGCCGTGCGATTTGATAAAATCATACAAAATCGTTTCGTGTCTGCCTTGTTCACACATCAAAATAAACGGATACGCGCTCATTCCCTTGCCCATTTCGCTAAAAACCGCTTCGCCACGCACCTTTCCGCCGACAATCATCCGCGCCTTCGCCGCAATTTTACCTTGCTCAATCAATTTATCAGCCAAACCGATCTGCTCATAAATTTCCAAAGTTCGCGCTTGCACACCGATCGCCTTTGAAAACGGCGTAGTCGTTCCCTTCTTATCAAAAATCACAAAATCAACGCCGTAGCGAATTAACTGACATGTCAAAGCCAACCCGCTCGGTCCTGCGCCAACGATGATTACATCCGTTTTCATACTTTTCATTAGTTAAAATTCCAAATTTTTTAACAAATGATTTGCTCAATTTAACATTTTAAGTCGTGTCTTTGCTACTTTCTTTGATAATAGTCGGACAATTTGTGAACAATGGGAACGGAAAGATGAAAAAAACGACCGGAAAATTGTCTTTTTTTTGAGAATTTTAATCAATATTTTTCTGCTCTGACTATGGCTTTTTCGATTTGCGGCTTGTTTGAATAAAGGTTGACCGTTGGTTTGATAAGTGTAATGATACAAATGTTGGCGTTATTTTCGCATCAAAACGAACAAATTGGCTTATAAAATCGTATTTTACGACCGACAGAGGACGAACGAAAAAGATGAATGATTATAAAGAAAGATTTGATAAATGGTCGCGTGAGGCGCGTGAGAAGTTTGAAGAAATTGATAAGCAAATCGGCTTGAAGGACAAGCTCGAAGAAGGCGCGAAACTTGTTAAAGATACGGCGCAGAAAAGCGCGGAAATCGTTAAAGACGGCGTTGAAAAAATCAAAACCGAAGCCGAAAAAACCGAAGTCGGCAAGCAAGCCGTAAATGTTGCGGAAGGTGCGTATAAAACTGCCGAACAAACCGCGAAAAAAGTTTATCAAGCGAGCGAACCGCTTCGTGATGCGGCGGAAGATGCGGGCGGAAAAGCGGCTGATGTTGCCGCGAAATCTGCGGTTGAAGCTGAAAAAATTGTTAAAGAAGCGGGAAAAAAAGCAGGCGAAGTTTTTACTGTTGCCAGCGAAAAGGCGGAAACTCGCAAATCTGTCAATAAACCCGCGAAAACTGCTAGGGGGATTTTCAATTTCGGTGCAGGTTGGGCGAAGACTTTCGATTCAGCCGCGAAATCTTTTCAGAAGGCGACGGATTGGATTGCCGAAAGTCCTCTGCAAGCCGCAACGACGGGCGTTTCGATGGTTGTCGGCGCAGGTTTGGGCGTAGTTTTTACGGGCTTGAGTTCGCATTGGTTGTTTAATTC
>CALMEH010000255.1 GCA_937863115.1 uncultured Acidobacteriota bacterium | reverse complement strand
AACTTGATTTCGTGTTTAATGGAAGAATAGGAAGCTTTGCCGTTGGGCGGGGAAAATCCCAGCGCGTCTTGTCGCGTGGTTTGCCGATGTCGAGCAAATTGCGGCGAATGTTGAATTGGCGGATATTGAAAGCGTTTTCAAAATAGGATTTACGCGAAATGCTCAAACCTTCGTAACCGCGCAATTTTTCGGGATAACCGATTTTGCGTTTGAAAGTCGAAAGTTTGCGTTGCGCCTGTTCTTTGGTCGCCGCGCTCATCCAATCGAGACCGTCAATGCGGTCTTTCATCGCTACGAAAAGATTGGAGATCAGTTCGTCCATTCGCGCTTTGGCTTGCGGCGGATAGGCGCGTTTGACGTAAAGCTGTCCGAGTGCTTCACCCAAACTGCCGTTGACGTCTGCGGCTTGAACACAGGTTTTCCAACGCGGTTGACGTTCTTTCGTGCCGTTCAGATATGTTCCGTAAAAGCGGAAATTTTCGTCCGCAAATTTTTTCGGCAGAATATTTGAAGTCGCATTTATCGTCATCCAGCGCAGATAAGTTTTCCAATCGTCAATCGAAACTTCGGTGAGCATCGTGTTGACTTCCTTGAAGAAATTCGGCTGACCGAAATTGATTTCCGTAACGGTCGGGAAACCGCGTTGCGTCATATAATCTTTCAAAGAAATGTTCGGAACAATCGCTTGCGCGTCCGCAAACGGAATTTTGTTATAAACTTTGTTCGCATCACGAAATTCGACGGGCGCGAGCGAATTGTTGGCAAGCCGCGTTTGCATCGTCATCACGGTTTTGGCATTTGCCGCCGCCACGTCGGGTTTGTCGCCGAAAAGTTTGAACATATTCGTCATATATTCGACAAACTTCTCGCGTGTTTCCACAGATTTCGCGTCCGTGTCGGTGTAAAAGTTTCGATTCGGCAAACTCAAACCGCCTTGCCCGGCGTTGATGATGACGGCGTTTGAATCTTTGGCATCCGCGCCGCCGCCAAAACCGAAAAGCGCAGGCAATCCGGCATCGTGAAAGACGGCGATTTGGCGCACGATGTCTTGGACGGTTTTGATTTTGTCAATCTGACCTAAAAACGGCTTAATCGGTTTAATGCCCGCTTTTTCAATCGCGGCTTCGTCCATACAAGTATTGTAAAAATCGCCGATTAGCTGTGTGTCCGAGCCTTTCGGCGCGTTTTTGGTCTTGGCGGCTTCTTCCAATAATTCTTTGAGAATCGTGGTATTTCTGTCCGCCAAAATATTAAATGTTCCCCAACGCGATTCAGTCGAAGGAATTTGTGTATTTTTCAGCCAAGTTCCGTTGGCATATTCAAAAAAATCGGTGCAAGCCTCGACGGACGTATCCATCCGCGAAGTGTCGAAACCTTTGTTTTGCGCGTTCGCCGCGGCATAGACGGCAAGCAGAACGGTCAAAAAAATCGTCAAACGATAGCTAAATTTTTGCATTTTTATCTCCTGAAAAGAAATGTCGTAGATTTGGTGAAGTTTGATACGCGAAGCATCAAAAAATTGTTTCAAATTGAAAAAAACGCGCAAATACGGAGATTCAAGCAAGTTCTCCAACTTTTAAATGCGCTTCGCAAAGTTTTTGACGCGCTTCGCAAAGTTTTTGACGCGCTTCTCCAACTTTTAAACGCGCTTCTCCAACTTTTAAACGCGCTTCTCCAACTTTTAAATGCGCTTCTCCAACTTTTAAATGCCCTTCTCCAACTTTTAAATGCCCTTCTGAAAGTTTAAAAAGCCCTTCTCGAACTTTTAAAAGCCGTTCTCAGAATTTTAAAAGCCGTTCCGAACGCTGAAATTGCCGTCCTTTTTGTTCAAAAGAAAGCCTTTCAAATCTTCAAGGAGCAAAAAATCATCGTTATTATACGGAATTTGAAAAACGCTTGGTCCTACAAAATCGGAATAAAACTTTCGTTCACTTTTTCCCAAAGCCGTTTGGCTAATTCTTTGCGATTTGCATTTAATACAGTTTCTTCGCCGAAATTTAAAACAGCCGTAAATTCGCGCATCTGAAACAATCGCCAAAGATGGACGAGAAAAACCGTATCGTCCCACCAACAAACCGTTTCGCTTGCCGTGCGTTCGCCTTCGGGCGTTTTATATGAAATCGAAACGTAAGAAACGGGCAAATCGGTTTTCGCGGCAAACTCCAGAAAAGATGAGTTGAAAGGCAAAACTTCTTCGCCTTTGGTGCTTGTGCCTTCGGGAAAAACCATCACACCTTCGCCTTCGGAGAGTTTTTTGATGATTTCCTGTCCCGCACGCGGAATGTCGCGCCGATTCTGCCGATTGATAAAAATTTGTCCCATATCGCGGATGATTTTTCCGGCTAAAAACCAATGGTCGAGTTCCGCTTTGGCAACAAAAACGCCTTCGCAAACGGCGCGAAGAAGCGGAATATCAGTATATCCGAGATGATTGGAAACAAGGAAAAACGGCGGTTTCGGCGGCGTTCCAATGATTTCGATTTTCATTCCCGAAATAAAAACAAATGCTCGCGCCCAAGTGCGAAAAATTATCTGCCGCCAAAAAGGACGATTCGGAATAAAAAACGCGCCCAACCACCAAACGCCGTAAATGCCGAATGAAAAAAGTATAAATGTCGGAAACCGAATCGCGGCGCGAATATAATTCATATAAAAGCGTTTTTTTTTGTCCATAGATGAATACAGATATAAAAATAGGATTCTTATCTGTGTTCATCTGTGTTCATCTGTGGATAATAATTTCTTTCTTTAGTCTTCTTTCTCTATTTTCTTAAAATTGTAGCGCAATAAAACACGCAACGGCAAGGTTTTGCCGTTGCGGTCGGCTGGTCGCCATTGCATTTTATAAATTGCTTCTCTGACCGATTCGTCCAAACCGTAACCTGCCCAACGGACAATTTCGGTTTTGATGATTTTGCCCGTTTCGCTGACTTCGATTTCGATGTCAACTGTTGCTTTAATGCCGTAAAGCGAAGCCGTGCTTGTGTATTCGGGCTTGATTCGCCGAAACGGAAGCGGCGGGCGCAAGCCTTTTGCTTCCGTGGAATTTTCGTCCGGTAATTCGATGATGTTCGGCGTTGGCTTCTCGGATAATTCGTCTTTTCCGACTTCATTTAACTTGCTTGAAATCTCCGCTGATATTTTATCGGTCGAAGCGAAAAGTTGTTTATTTGCGTCATTTGGAATTTTTCCTTCGGCAAGTTCGAGCTTCCAAAAAACGAGTCTGCCCGTTAATGAACTAACGACGAAAATTGCCGCCGATGCTTCAAAATAATCATTTTTCGTAAGCGAAGCGCGGCGTTGATTTTCGGTCCTGACAAGCAAAAAATAATTGCATCCAATCGCTGATGAAACAAGTTTCGATTCGGTAGTTGTCAAATTAAAAGGTGTTTCAAAATTTGCCGAACGAAAAGCCGTATCGCTCAAAGACGAATCGAGAATTTTATATTTTTTCGACAAAGATTCTACTAATTTTTCAATAAATGTTTCGCTTTGAACATTTTTTTCGGGCGCGATAACGGCGATTTTTTGAGCTTTGGCGTAAGAAAAGAAAATTAACACAAAGGCGCAAAGATGCCAAGACGCAAAGAAAATCTTATAAAAACTTTGCGCCTTTGCGCCTTTGCGCTTTTGCGTTAAAAAATTCTTACTGATGATAAAGTTTTGCAATTTCTTCCTTCAATTCTGACGGAAAACAAACCCGATGAATTTGATAACCTTTTTGTAATCCGCGCACTGCCGCACTGACTTCAGAAATTTCGCGGATTTGTGGGCGCGAAAAACCGTCTTGAACATAAATCAAATTTTTCGGTTCGCTGCGTTGGCTGTCATAAAAATAATACGGCACGTCGCCGGCGCGGTCTTCCGAAAAATAATATTTTGTGTCAAAACCCGAACTTTCAACCAGATTTCGCGCTTTTTCAAGAAAATCTTCGCGCTCGGCTTCGGGCATATCGAGATCGAAAATCTTGAAAAGTCTTCGATTTAGAAAGCGTTTTGCCAAATCGGACAATATTTTATCTTCGGAAAGTTGCCATTGTTTGATGTGAAACATTACGTCTGCGTCGTCTAATTCGAGATGTTCTTTGAGCAATAATTTTTCACCTTTTAAGATTTTTTCAAATGGCGTTCCGCTGGCAAACCAAACCGCTTTGCCGTCTTGAAATAAATGTAAAGCGCGTTTAATCAACGAACGCAGAACCGTTTCCGCCGCCCGTAAAGTTCGATGAAAATAAACTTGGCGGAACATATAGTATCTGGCTTGCAGATAATCTTCAACGGCATAAAGTCCACGCGCCGAAACATATAATCTATCGTTTTCTTCGTCAATTTCGATTGATTTAATAATCCATTCGAGATCATAAATGCCGTATTTCGCCCCTGTCATCAACGAATCTCGAAGCAGATAATCCATTCTATCAACATCTAATTGCGAAGAAACGAGCCGCGCAAGTGCCGTCGGGCGAAAATCGCCACGAATAATTGCGGCAATATTTTCGGGCAAATCCTTTGAGAAATTCTTCAAAACTTGCCCGACTTCGGTTTCATCGCTCAAAACGGCTTCGATGGTAAATTCTTCGTGATGAAAATTCAAAACCGTTTCGATAACGTGCGAAAACGCGCCGTGTCCGATGTCGTGCAAAAGCGCGGCGCACCGAACGGCAGTTTTTTCTGCGTCTGAAATTTTATAATTTAATTCGAGCTTTGCCAGAATCCGCGTCGCCAAAT
>CALMEH010000254.1 GCA_937863115.1 uncultured Acidobacteriota bacterium | reverse complement strand
ATGATTATGCCGGGCGTTGGTTTTGATGTTGTGCCGTCGGATTGTTTGGCAAAACATCTGAAAAATCGTCTGCCGTCGGCGACAAATTTGACGTTGGCGTTCTACGGTTTGGGCAGAATTTCGCACGGGACGCAGGCGACAATGACGATGAATGTCGGCAACGGCGGCGCGGTTCGCAAAAACGGTAAAATCGTGCAAGTTCCGGCGGCTTATAAAACCCGCGAAATTGATTTTGGCGAAATGAAAAAAACGGGCGTTACAATTCCTTGGGGCGATGTTTCGACCGCGTTTTATTCGACCGGAATTCCGAATATCGAAGTTTATACAATCGTTCCCGAAATGCAGTTAAATCTATTAAAATTAAGCCGTTATCTCGGATGGCTTTTGGCAGCGAGTTCGATTCAAAGCATTTTGCAAAGCCGAATTCCAAGCGGCGGACCGAGCGACGAAGAACGCGAAAAAGGCAAAACTTTTCTTTGGGGCTGTGCGTCCGACGAAGCGGGAAACAAAGTCGAATCGCGTCAATTCGGGATGGAAGGTTACACGATGACGGCTTTGACTGCACTGAAAATTGCGGAAAAGATTTTGGATGGAAATTTTTGCGCCGGTTTTCAAACTCCCGCGAAATGTTACGGCGCGGGTTTGATTTTGGAAATTGAAGGAATAAAACGTGGGGATGTTGGCTAACGATAAATGTTTTTATTGCAACACTTACTACTTTCGGAATAGGTGATAACTGATAGGTGATAGCTGATAGTTTAAGAAATATTGCTACCTTCACCAGCAGTTTTCAACCAATTAAACCTTAAATTTTCATTACAAACTTGAAACCGGAAACGAGAAACGCGAAACTATTAAAATATGGACAGACGTAATTTTCTTTATAATTTAAGTTTATTTTCCGGCGGTTTGGCTTTGGCGGCAAATGGTTTAGCGAATCGCACCGAAGCGTTTTCGGAAAGCGGAAATCTCGCCAAATTCAGAACCGTCGGCTACGGCGAACTCGTTCCGACGGCAGCGAAAAATACAGGCGAAACTTATCTCGCCTTGCCGAAAGGTTTTGAATATAACATCTTTGGCATCAAGGGAAATGCGATGTCAGACGGGCAAAAAACACCTCGCGCTCACGATGGAATGGCGACTTTTAAGGTCAAAAACGAACTCCGAATCGTCCGCAATCACGAAATTACAAATGGCAGAGTTCCGATTGTCGGCTCGGCAATCGGCAAGGAAAATCATTACGACGAAACTGCGGGCGGCGGCACGACAACACTCGTTATCAATCCGAAAACTCGTCTGATTGAGCGCGATTTTGTCAGTTTGAGCGGAACTTTAGTAAATTGCGCGGGCGGCAGAACGCCTTGGGGAAGTTGGATTTCGTGCGAGGAAACAACGCTTGGGCAATCATTCAGAACAAACGACAAAGGATTAAAAATAGGCGGTTTTGCCAAACCACACGGTTATTGTTTTGAAGTTTCGGCTTCGGCAAATTCAAATGTTTCACCTGTTCCGCTCAAAGAAATGGGCAGATTTGTTCACGAAGCTATCGCGGTTGATAAAAAATCGGGCGTGGTTTATCTGACCGAAGACAATAATCCCGCAGGTTTTTACAGATTTTTGCCGAAACGCAATAAAAGATTAGCCGAAGGCGGCGCGTTGCAGGTTTTGAAAGTTAAAAATTCTGACAATTTTGACACGCGCAAAGGTCAAAAATCGGGAACGGTTTTGACGGCAAATTGGGTAACGATTGACAATCCGAATCCTGATGAAGCAGACATCAATGAACACGCCGTATTCAAACAAGGTGAAGCAAAAGGCGCGGCAATTTTTACGCGACTTGAAGGAATTTGCTCTGATGAAAAGGGCAGAATTTATTTTGACTCGACCGACGGCGGCGAAGCAAAAGGTGGACAAATCTGGCTTTATGAACCGATTTCAAAAGACGAAGGACGACTTACTTTGTTGTTTCAATCGCCAAGCCGCGAGATTTTGGATATGCCCGACAACATCTGTCTGCGACCGAAAAGCAATCATCTTTTTATCTGCGAAGACAGCGATTATAAAGAATTGACGGGCAAACCCGAAAATTTTCTGCGGATTTTAACGCCGGAAGGAAAAATTGCCGATTTTGCAAAAAACATTACGGAAAAAGGCGAATCGAGCGAGTTTGCCGGTTCGACATTTTCCAAAGACGGCAAAACGCTTTTCTTCAATCTTCAAACCGTTGGCGCAACCTTTGCGGTTTGGGGTGATTGGAATAAATTTAGAATTTAGGGTTTAGGATTCAGGGTTTAGGATTAAATAATCTTGAATCCTGAATCCTAAATTCTAAATTATCCGGCAGTTTCAAATAGCGCGAGAATTTGCTTGCCTTCGTTTGAACGCGGGTCAATCGTGCGAAGGTGTTTTTGACCTTGCATTTCCCAAATCGCCGTTACATTGCCGTCTTTTTCAACGGCGTGATATGAAACATTTTCGTTTGAATGTTCTGTGGTTTCGGCGTTCGTTTCTTCCGCCGCGACTGCTGTATTTTCTGACATCTACTTTTAAAAAAATCTCCTTAAAATCGGTATTATTCAACAAAGTTTTAATAATACCTAAATTTTGACACATTACGCAAAACTTTGTCGAGTTATTTTCGGCATTTCGTTTGAAAACATCAGATTCGAGAATGTTATAATCAGATTTCTATGAGCGAAATTATCCGATTCGGCGTAAGTATTGACCAAAATTTGCTTGAAAATTATGACCGTCTGATTGCCGAACGCGGCTATGCAACACGATCCGAAGCCTTGCGCGACCTGATTCGTGAAGCATTGATTCAACAAAAAATCGAAACCGATTCCGACACGAACGCACTCGGAAGTTTGACGATTGTTTATGATCATCACGCCTCAAATCTCTTGCGCGAAATGGGCAATTTGCAACATAAGTTTCACGAAACGATTCTCTCTGTAATGCACCTGCACGTCAGCCACGACGATTGTATGGAAATCATCGCTTTGCGCGGCATAGTTTCCGAAATCGTCGAACTCGCCAACAGTCTTTTGAGTTTGAAAGGTATCAAAAACGGCAAGTTATTTTTGACCTTGCCTTCATCTAATATCACAAGCTAAATTTTTTTTGAATCCGATTTTTTAATTGCGGCGAATTTCTTTATAATCACAAGTGCTACAAAGTATTTTTTCGTGCTACTTATTTTGAGGACATTCAGATGAAAATAAAAATTCTATTTATATTGTTAATATTATTGAGTTTCAACACTTTTGCGCAAAATACGCGAACTCTTTCCGGCACGATTGTTACAACACAATTTGAACTCGTTCCAAGTGTTACAGTTGAAGTGCAAACCACCAACGGAACTCTGACAACCGTAAGCGATGCGGAAGGCAATTTCTCTTTGAAAGTTCCGCTCGATGTTTTTTCGGTTAAATTTTCGGGCAATAATATCGAACCTTTAACACAGAATTTTTCGTCCGGTGACAAGACCGAAAACTTACAAATAAAGATAAAATTTGTCGTTCTGCCGATTAGCGAAGCCGTTACAATTCAAAACGATGCACTCACACCCGACATCGAAATTCGTAATGATGCAGTTTATCGAAATTTTCTTTTTAACCGTGATGACCAGATTATTCAATCCTTAAACGCAGGAATCAACGCCGGACAACACGAAGGCGGCGGAAAATCTCTGGAAGTGCGGCGTTTCGGCTTTAACACCGATCACGGCGGCGTTAATGGCGGCGTGAAAATTCTGGTTGATAACATTCAGCAAAATCAAGGCACGCAAGGACACGGACAAGGTTATCTCGGTTCGCTAAAATCACTCTCGGGCGAACTGGTTGAAGACGTTACAATTATAAATGGACCGTTTTCTGCAGCTTACGGCGATTTTTCGGGACTTGGCGTGGTGCAAATTCGTCAGCGGGAATCGTTTCCGAACCAAATTACCTTTCGTTTGCAAGGCGGTTCGTTTGATACAATTCGTTCATTTTTAGCTTTTTCGCCCCAAATAAAAAAGGTTGATTCTTTTATTGCTTACGAATTTTCCTTTACAAACGGACCTTTTG
>CALMEH010000253.1 GCA_937863115.1 uncultured Acidobacteriota bacterium | reverse complement strand
AAGTTTTCCGTCGCGCCCCGTGCGCCATACGGGAAGGCTTTCGTCCGGCGTATTCGGGCGCAGCGCGACATATCTTTTTGCCGCATTCCAGATGTGGTGATAAGAAAGTTTGTAAAAATGAACGCCTTTTTTGAGTATTGCCTTCGGTTGCCCTTTCATAATGTAGGCGGAAGGTTCGGCGTTCCAATTAAAGGTTTTGAAATCGTCTTTCGTGATTACTGCAAGTTCGTCGTCATAAAAATTTATCTTTTTCTGACGCACGGCAATCTCGACAACGGGATAATCCTTCCGTTCATCGCCAAGAAAATATCTGGCGATTTTTTCGGCTGATTCTATTTTGATAACAGGTCTTTTGTTGGGTAATATAGACATTTTATTTTCTCCTTAGTTTGCGCCCATATTATACCTGTTAGATAAATAATTCAACCGAAACCTTAAAAAACTCCGCCAATTTTTTCGCTTGCGCCTTGCTGATTGACCGTTTGCCGTTGACAACTTCCGACGTAATTCCACTCGAACCGAAAATATGAAGCAAATCAGTTTGTTTCAATTCTCTGTCTTCCATAAAAAATTTCAGAACTTCATTTGGCTCAACTTCGGGCATCGGATAATATTTGTCTTCGTATGCTTCAACCAAAATCGCTAAAGTTTCAAGGAGTCTTTCTTCTTCCGGTAAAAGGTTTTCCTCTTTGATATTCATCAGCTCATCAATATTAGCCAACATTATTTCATATTCTTCTTCGCTTTGAATTGCTGTTGGCAAGACCTCAATAACTAAATTGGCGTATGTCGGATTGTCTATTACTGCATTCATTTTTTTTTAACATCGGCAATCTTTCTTCCATTTGTCTTCGTCATACTCGTTGTGAGTCAAAACAAAGCGAATGTAAATAATTTTTGCCCGAAATTTTATTTTTGTTATCAAACGATACTTATTTCCCCCAATGTTAAACACAATACATTCGCCTACCAAATCGGCGTGGGGAAAAACTTCTTTTATTTCAGCTAAATTGCTCCAATCGGCTTTTTTAGATTGTTTATACCAATCCGAAAGCGGAATCTCCGCCAACTTGTTTTTTAACCAAAACTCCCGAAGTATCGGCTTGGCAATTATTCTCATTTAAGATTTTTCCTGTAATT
>CALMEH010000252.1 GCA_937863115.1 uncultured Acidobacteriota bacterium | reverse complement strand
ATCGGCGGTGGCGATTATGGACTCGAAGGCGGAATTTCTTGCACAATCGCACTAATTTTTTCAACTGCGCTGATTTATTTTTTGCCGATTTTTAAGCCGGCTGAAGAAATGATTGCAATGACAAGTGAAGAGAAACCATTATCCGACAACGTCCGCAACTTTGACGCTTAAATCTGCAATCATTTTGGGTGAAATCGTTTCGCTTTTTGTCGCTTTTCTGACGATTTGATATTTACCGGTTCGGTATAAATTTCGATAATTTTGCGCGGCAAATTTACAAGCCAAACTTCCGGCACTTCAGCACCTGCATAAAGCGGAATTTTTACGCGCCTATCCGAGCTAACAGTTGAGTCGGCGACTTCAATCAAAAGCAAAATATCTTCGGGTTGCGCTTTGCCGGTTGAATAGAAATCGCTGCGAAAACGCAACAGTGCAACATCCGGCTCAGGTGCGGAAAAAATATTTATTTTTACTGCGTTTTGAATGCTGACAAGAACATTTTCATTATAGTTAATCGAAAAAAATCTAGTCAAAAAGTTTATACAGCCAATATGTAAATCGCCCTGCGTCATTTTTTTTACAAATTCTCCTTCGATGAGTTCGACACGCTCTTTGCCATCGAAAACGCCCGCTTTTATCATCGTGTCGTATTCGTCAACCGTAAAAAGTTTTCTTTGTGGTAATGCGCTCATAAACTTATTTTATCTCAAATCGTCTGTATTTTAAACGAAATATCCATCGCCCGCGCCGAATGAGTCAGTTTTCCGACGCTAATTAAATCAACGCCCGCTTCGGCAAATGAGCGAACTCTGTCCAAATCCATTCCGCCCGATGCTTCGAGCAAAACATTCGGATTCAAATTCCGTGCCATTTCAACTAATTTTGCTGATTCTTCGGGCGTTTGATTGTCGAGCATAATAATATCCGCGCCGGCTTCGATAGCTTCGCGCAGTTGCGCCCAGTTAGAGATTTCGACTTCGATTTTGTGCAGATGTCCGACCTTGATTTTCGCCATTGTAACGGCTTCGGTTATTCCTCCGGCAAGCGCGATGTGATTGTCTTTTATCAAAACACCGTCATCCAAACCGAACCGATGATTTTTTGCGCCGCCGATTGTAACCGCATATTTTTCAAGCATTCGCAAGCCCGGCGTAGTTTTGCGCGTGTCCACGATTTGCGCTCCCGTGCCTTCAACGGCTTCGACAAATTTGCGCGTCAAAGTCGCTACGCCCGACATTCTTTGCATCAAATTCAGTGCAACCCGTTCGCCTGTCAAAAGCACGTCGGCATAACCTTTAAGCGTCGCAAAAACCG
>CALMEH010000251.1 GCA_937863115.1 uncultured Acidobacteriota bacterium | reverse complement strand
CAGAACCGTATTTTTCGCCGAACAAAGCCATCGCGCCCGAACGCATCGCGTCTTCGATTGACATCAAATCGGTATTGACCGCATCGTTTTTCAAAATCTCACGATTGACCAAATCTTCGATTTCCTGTAATTCCGTCTCGGAAATCGGCTGATAATGCGTAAAATCAAACCGCAAATATGTCGGCGCAACAACCGAACCGGCTTGCTTGACGTGCGTTCCCAAAACTTCCTTCAAAGCCGCGTGAACAAGATGCGTCGCCGTATGATTTCGCCGCGTTGCATCACGTTTCGCAACATCAACCGTCGCCGTAACTTCATCACCGACGCGAATTACACCTTTTTCGATTTTCGATTTATGCAAAACAATTCCCGCAATCGGCGCAAAAGTATCGAGAACTTTTACGATTGTAGGATTTAGGATTTCAGATTTAGGATTTTTTGAATCCTGAATTCTAAATCCTGCATTCTGAATCGCCCCAACATCGCCGACTTGTCCGCCCGCTTCAGCATAAAACGGCGTTTCGTCCAAAACAATCAAACCTTCGTCGCCTTCGTTCAACTCATCAACGCGCTCATCGTTTTTCACCAAAGCCAAAATCTTTGCGCCTTCGACTTCGGTTTTGTCGTAGCCGTGAAAATTCGATTTGATACCAACATTTTGCAAATCGGCGTAAATCGGATTGATTTTTTCGGCTTGCTTTGTTTTGCCTACATCACTTTGTTTTTGTAAATCGGCTAAAAACTGTTCAAAGTTTTCGTTGAAAAATTTCAAAAACTGTGGCTCGAAATTATGTTCTTCAATAATTACGGAAATTAAATCTTTAGGAACTCCGTGAGTATCATAAACCCGAACTAACGAAAGAGCATCTTGATACTCGTTATAATATTTATTAACTTTTTCCCATCTTTCTTCAAATGGCTGACTATAAATTAAATCATTTTCATAGACTGTTCCTTCATTTCTTATGACTTTATCAAGCCAAACATTAAGAAACTCATATTTTACGATAGGATAATCATTGTCATAATGAAAAAAATTAACCTTCTCTTTAAGTTCGTTTAGAGCAATATCAAGAGGTATTTTGTTTTTGTGAACCTTTTGAGCAAATTCTTCCAACTTATGCTTGTCGCCGTATTTTTCTTTAACTTCTTCAAGAGATCTTTTAAACTCCTCAACAGTTATTTCACCAGAAAGAGCTTTGGCAAAATTATCTAATTCTTCGCTTTCTTTTTCTTTGAGTTTGTTGATAACTTGTTTTAACTCTTTCAAACCAACCGTCAAAGTATTGCCGAATCTTTCTTCTTCAAGCCGCACCATTTTGCCGATGAAATCGCGTTGGGTTTCGAGTTCGGGAAAGGCATCTTTCATCAAATCAATGACGAAATCGCAGACTTTGTTGAAAAATAAACCTTCAAAACCGAGATGCTCGCGTCCGTGATAGATGGCGCGGCGCATAATTTTTCGCAAAACGTAGTTTCTGCCTTCGTTGCCGGGCAAAATTCCGTCGGCAATCGCAAAAGCCGTCGAACGTGCGTGATCGGCAATCACACGACAGGCAAATTGTTTCTGTTCGTCAAATGTTTCGTAAATACTCATAAAATCAATGTTTTAAAACTTAGTCTATCGGTGAAATATCGGCTAAATGTTGCCACGCTTTTTCTTCTTGCGGATTGTTCCAATTATTTTCGAGAGATTTTTCGCTTAATAAAGCTGTTTCCGAAATCTCTTTTGCTTGCATCAAATTTACGCTCAATTCCCAAAGCTGTTCCATTATTTTCAAGCGATTTGTAATAGCTTCCGGCGACATATCAATTTGCATTTTCTAACCTCTCGATGTCCGCTAAATCCTGCAATCTTCCGCTTATTTTCTTCATAAAAATCAAATCTTCTTTTGAAATGGAAAAAACCGTTCCGTAATTCCACTCGAAAATCTTTCGATTTTGCCAAACTTCTTTTAATGCTTCAGTTACAAGCAAAAAATCAATCGTTATCAGCGATTTTGTTTCTTTGTCAATTTTAGAAATTCGGCGAATTTCAATTGCGCCATCGTGAAAATGAAGCGGCAAACCTTCGACATCATAACCAAAACTTTGTGCGATTTGCCAAACCTTATCCAAATCATTTGAAAGAATTAGCAAATCAATATCAATCGTTGCACGCGGAAAACCAAGAATCGCCATCGCCCAGCCGCCGCAGACTGCATATTCAATGTTACGTTCATTTAGAGCCGTAACGATATTTGTAAATTCTTGCAGTAATGTTGACATTAAAACTATTTCGCCGGCGACAAATGCGCGTCTCAAATCTAAACTTTCTTTTTCAAAAATAAATATCCGCCCAAAATCGACATTGGGGCAAATAGAAAGATCGCGACGATTTGCGTGTAATGATTTCCGTCAGTCTTAAACAGCGAAAAAGCGGCAAATCCTGCCATTATCGAGGCTAAAACGTAATTAATTGTCAATGTTTTGCTTTTGGCAATCATCTGCGCGATAAATCCGCCAACGGTTGCAAAAACTGCGCCGTAAATAATCACCAAAATCATAAACGGCACAGAAGTTTCGCCATGCGGTTTATGTCCGCTCAGTTGAAATAGTAAAACGGCACTAATGACAAAAATCAAATAACCGACAATGACCGCTAAAATGTTTCTAATCATTTTGTTTGTGATAATTGCGCCGTAAATTCAACAATCGGCATCAATAAATCCGTGTCGTAATTCGTTTTTACGCCTTGCAAAACTGCCGCGACTCTTTCAAGTCCTGCCCCCGTGTCAACCGACGGCGCGGGCAGAGGCGTTAATTCAAAAACGCCTTTTGAAATCTCGTTTCGCTCGAACTGCATAAAGACGAGATTCCAGATTTCCATCGTCGTATCGCCTTCGCCGTTGACCCATTTCGGATGATTTTTTTCTGCGTTTTCCGGCTCATCGCCCATATAATAATGGATTTCCGAACACGGTCCGCACGGTCCGGTGTCGCCCATTTGCCAGAAATTATCTTTGCGTCCAAACGGCAAAACTCGTTCGGGTTTTGCACCGACCTTTATCCATAAATCACGCGCTTCAATGTCCGCCGGAACTTCTTCGTCGCCGCCAAAATATGAAAACCACAGGCGATTTTCCGCAAGTCCCAATTCGTTGACGAGAAAATCCCACGCAAATTTTATCGCGTCTTCTTTGAAATAATCACCAAACGAAAAATTGCCGAGCATCTCAAAAAATGTATGATGCCGCGCCGTTTTGCCGACTTCGTCCAAATCGTTGTGTTTCCCGCCCGCACGAATACATTTTTGGCTCGAAGTTGCGCGGTTATAATCGCGTTTTTCCGCGCCCGTGAAAACGTCTTTAAACTGATTCATTCCGGCATTCGTGAACAAAAGCGTCGGATCGTTTGCCGGTAAAAGCGGTGATGAATGGACAATTTTATGTCCGTTTTTCTCGAAATATTCTAAAAATCTTTGTCTAATCTCATTACCTTTCATAATAAATTGAAAAAATCCGTATCAAATTAAAAAGTGATTTTACCACGAAAGCATAGGTCAAAACTATTTGATGAGAAGATTGGATAAAATGCCGAATCTTATAAAAATCAGATTTCTTCAAGCGTCGAAATTCCTTTTGAAAAATCTTTGCACGTCCATTCCCATTTTTCGTGCAGACGAATTTTTCCGTCCGCTAAAACTTCCGGCACAGACGTGCATTTTCCGGTCATTAGTTCGCCGAATTCGTTCAAATGCTGATAACAAAATTCGAGCGAATTATCATCTAAAACCTTCCCGACAATCTGCCCGAAAACAATCGCACCACCTTCATATTCCGCCCAAACGAGCGCGTCCTTTTGATGATAATGAAATACCGTTTCGCCTGAAACTTCACCCGTGGCGGAGTTTGAAACAGATTTGAAAGTGCGATGGTTGTAATTGATTTTATTCATTTCTTTAAGGAAAAGATGCAAAGACGCGAAGATGCAAAGGAAAGAAATAAAAAAAATCTTTGCGTCTTCGCGTCTTTGCGTTGAAAAATTATTCTTCGTCATAGTTTCCCGAAGCAATTTCGCGCATTTTGTTACTAACCAAATCATAAGAAAAACCTTGTCTTAATAAATAATCGTAGAATTTTTTCGCGTCTTCGCGGGTTTCGGGTTTGCCTTTTAAGCGTAATCTTTTCGTGATCGCGCGTTCGATGATTTCTTCTTCGGGAGTTTCTTCGAGAACTTTTTCTAATGCTTCTGCGACAGTTTCTTTGTCCAATTTTTTCATCGCCAATTTTTGCTGCAAAACGCGCCTGCCGATCGGTTTTTGACGAATTTGCGAAGCGGCGAAACTTTTGGCAAATTGTTGGTCGTTGACATAATTATATTCTTTTAATTTTTCCAAAACCGAATCAACGATTTCGGGCGTTGTCCAATCTTTTTCGAGCAGACGCGTCCGTAATTCTATGACAGAGCGCGGTTTATACGTCAGCAAATTTACGGCGCGGTCGAAAGTTTTTTGTCTGGCTTTTTCAGGATTTATTTCGCGTTTCGGCTTTTCGTCCGAATCTTCGCTCTGAGGTTTGACGCGCCAATTTCGTTTTTTGAACATAGTATAATTTTCGCGCAAAGCCGCAAAGAACGCAAAGCAAACTTGCAAATCCGCGCATCTGAATCCAAAATCCGAAATATGATTGACGGAATTTTAATAATCGATAAACCCGCAGGAATTACTTCTCACGATGTCGTGGCGCGTTGCCGGCGAATCTTAAAAACAAAAAAAATCGGACACACGGGAACGCTTGATCCGTTTGCGACCGGCGTTGTCGTGATTTTAGTCGGCAAAGCGACAAGATTAGCGCAATTTTTGGACAAAGACGCGAAAGAATATGAGGCGATTGTGCGACTTGGATTTGAAACCGACACAGGAGATAAAACAGGCGAATTACGAATTACAAATTACGAATTACGCGATGTTTCGAGCGATGAAATCGAAGCCGTTTTGCCCGAATTTCGCGGTGAAATTATGCAAACGCCACCGATGTATTCGGCGAAAAAGGTTGAAGGCAAAAAACTTTACGAGCTTGCGCGAAAGGGAATTGAAATCGAGCGAAAAGCTGTAAAAATCAATATTTATGCGTTGGAGTTAATTGACGAAAAAGCCACAGACCAAAAATCGAAGACCGAAGACCGAACGATTCGCGTTGTCTGTTCTGCCGGAACTTATATTCGTGTTTTGGCGGAAGATATTGGGCGAAAATTAAAAATCGGCGCACATCTTGCAGAATTAAGGCGAATTCGCGCCGGAAAATTTACGCTTGAAACTGCCCTGACTTTGGAAGAACTCGAACAAAAAGTTGCGGACGACGAACTCGAAAATCATATCGTTCCGATGAGCGAAGCGATTTCGCATCTTACGGAAATCAAATTAACGCCCGAAGAAATCGCCAAAATTAAACACGGTGTGAAATTGTGTAAAGATTTGAATCAAACAAAACCTGGCGATTTTTTGCGTCTGACGGACGGCACAAATCTTTTGGCAATCGGATTTTACGACGAATCTGAAAAAACTGTTCAACCGAAACACGTTTTGGTGTAGAATATCGAAAAAAGAGGAAATATAATGAAAAAGAAACATTTGGCTTTGGGAGTTGGCGGCGCGATTGGCGCAGTTGTAGCTTGGAAATTTTTGACTCGTGCCGGCGGTGTGAATTGGGACGATGTTGCCGATAAAATTCATCATTCGGAACATTCGAAATTTACCGAAATTGATGGCGCGACCATTCATTTTCAAGAATTCGGAATGCGCGGCAACCCGACTTTGGTTTTGGTTCACGGTTACACGGCTTCGACCTACGTTTGGCATACGACCGCGCCCGTTCTTGCCGAAAACGGTTTTCACGTTATAGCGGTTGATCTGATCGGCTTCGGATATTCGGATAAACCTTCGTGGTTCGATTACAAAATCACTTCGCAAGCGCGGATGATTTCGCGTTTGATGGACAGACTCGGAATCGGCACGGCAACGATTGTCGGCAGTTCTTACGGCGGCGCGGTTTCGGCAACTTTGGCTTTGGATTATCCTGAAAGAGTCGAAAAATTGATCTTGGTTGACGCGGTTTGTAACGACGAAGCGTTGAACCATCCGCTTTTAAAACTCGCCGCATTGCCCGTTATCGGCGAACTCGCTACGCCGTTTATTGTTGATTCCAAAGCATTTCTGAAAGTTCGTATGCGCGGCACACTTGCGCCCGCGAATCATCATCTGATAACAAAAGACCGCATCGAATCAGTTCTTCGCCCGCTCAAAGCGGCAGACGCGCATTATTCTTTGCTCGAAACTTCGCGCAATTGGGACGCTTGCCGCATTCAAGACGACGCGAGTTTGATAAATCATCCGACACTGATAATTTGGGGCGAAAACGACACCGTAATCCCGATTCACAACGGCGAAACGCTCTACAATTCAATCGTCCATTCGCGCTTTGTCGTCCTGAAAAACTGCGGTCACGTCCCGCAAGAAGAAAAACCCGAAATCTTCGCCGAACTCGTTACCGAATTCTGCCGCGATAAAAAAAGCCGAATCGAAAACGAAAGCGAAGAAATTTTGGACATCAAATAATTTTATTGGGAATAGTTATTTATCTTTATCGTTTTATTAACAGAAGTTATACGCAAGACTAGTTCGATATAATTTAGCTTGTATCGAATTTTCAAAATTATGAAAATTGTATTTTCTATCACTGTAATTCTTTTCTTTTTTGGTAACTTACAAGCACAGTCAAAGACAATAAGTAAAGTTGACTATGAGCAAGCCTTTCAGTTTGCGGTAACGGAAACTAACGCAGACTATCCTCTTATATTCACGGTAATTACTGAATTTATCGAAACCAGTAAAATTGTTCGCACAGTTACAGAAATAAATGAAAATGAATCTCACGGGCATTATCGAATCAGAAAAGTAGATATTACTGATGGGCGCGAAACGAATAAATATCAATTAACAGTCGGATTTGGCAATGTTTTTTGCAGCGATGATAATGTATTTTGGAAATCTTCAAAATATGAGTGTTTCGGTCCGACGGCTCTTTACGGTAGAAGAGATACTGAAAGCGTTGATTATAGCGTTACTGCGAAAACTCTGCGCGGTAAAAAAATCAAGATTTATCGTGAATATACGATATTTGCACCTTCTGAAGGAAATGAAAGAGAGTTTAATGAAAAGATTTCGACTATTGATTCACGAGGATTCTTTATAACTGTCGAAGATATCGAAGGAACGCTCGAACCAAAAACAATAACGCTTATAAGAAAACAATCTTGGACTACAAAAGCAAAGATTAAAAAGGTTGTTGCTCCTAATGATAAAAACATTAAGAAGTAACCTGAGTTCGGGATAAGAAAAAGACAACATCTAAACCACGAAATAACACGAAGCAACACGAAACAAATCAAAAAACCGAGCAAGATTTGATTGAGTTTTCGTGTTATTTTGTGTTATTTCGTGGTTCATTCTTTTGATTTTTTCTTATCCCGAACTGACGTTAAGAAGTAAATTTTTATGTTTGTTAAAAATACCGATAATGTCCGGTAATTTTCCAATCGAATAATCTGTCTTCTTGATTTGTTCCGCCGCCGATGTTGTGGATTATCGAGAATCTTTTTGTGTTTTCGTTCCATTGATTTGAAACGATGCCGATGTGCGTCATTCCTTTGCCGTTTAAATCCCACGAAACGATGTCGCCGGGTTTGTAATTTTTGGCTTTATCGGTAATCGGCAGAGATTTTCCGCGCCGTGTGAAGAATGTTTGCAGATTTAAAACGCGGCGATGGTCAATGTTCGGGTCGGTTCTGTCCATTCCCCATTTTGTCGGATAGAGCGCGAAATTTGCCTTCATATCTTCGTGAACTTCTTTTTGCAAATCAATTCCGACATTGCGAAAAGCACGAACGATTACGTCTGTGCAAGCTCCGGTTTCGATTGGCACGTCGCCGTTCGGATACGGAATCACGAAATAATCTTGCGTGTAATTTCTCGTAACTTTTATCTGCTCGTTTGCGCTTTCGAGCAGTTTTTTAATTTCCGGCGAAGTGATTTCGGCAATGCGCGGCGTTTTTGCGGGTTCGATTGGCGTTATTTGATGGTCAATAATCGAATCGGTCTGACACGAGAAAATAAAAAGTGCGAAAAATATTACGGCAAATTTCATAGACGTTTAGACGGCAAATCTCAGGATAAGTTCCCGATTTTCTGAAAAAATCCAATCAATGGCAGTTTTTTTATAACAAATGGTTATATTCTGCATAAATGCGGTTGACGTTTTCCAATAAAAAGCAGTATTTTAGTTCTGCTACTTTTATTAGAGTCGGTTTTTATACAATTCGTTTTCCTAAATACTAAATTAAATTTCTAAGGAGATTCTACCGACAAATGAGAAAATTTCTAATTTTAACGGCAATCGCTTGTGTTTCGGCGTTTGCATTTCTGGCAGTTCAACACACGACCGAAGCCGAAGTAATAATTACCGAAGCCGACGAAGCAACCAGCCGCGTTACGATTTCCAAAGGCGAAAGAATGTGCGCGACCGACCACAACGGTCAACGAATCGAAATGGCAGAACGTGATTTTGAACGCCGTATGAAAAATGCCGACGGCGGCACGACTTCAAGCGTTACGGGCGGTGTGATTAACGTCTATTTCCACGTTATCCGCAGTGGCACGAGCGCATCGCAAGGCAATCTTTCAACTTCGGCGATTAATAGCCAAATGAGCGTTTTAAACAATGCTTTTTCGTCTTGGGGTTGGACGTTCAATCTTGTTTCAACCGATTACACGACCAATTCGACTTGGTATAACGGTTGTTACGGTTCGAGCGAAACGGCAATGAAAAACGCTCTGCGTCAAGGTTCGGCAGATGATTTGAACATTTACACTTGCAATCCTTCGGGCGGCATCTTGGGCTACGCAACATTTCCTTCGAGCTACAACAGCGCACCGCTCAAAGACGGCGTAGTTTTGCTTTTCAGTTCGCTTCCGGGCGGAACTGCCGCGCCGTATAACTTAGGCGACACAGGCACGCACGAAGTCGGACATTGGATGGGCTTGTATCACACATTCCAAGGCGGATGTAATGGCAACGGCGATTACGTCAGCGACACACCGGCAGAAAAATCAGCCGCTTTCGGTTGTCCGACCGGACGCAATTCCTGCGCGAACAAACCCGGCAACGACCCGATAACAAACTTTATGGATTACACGGACGATTCTTGTATGTTCCAATTCAGCACAGGACAAGACGCGAGAATGGATTCGCAATTTACAACTTATCGTTTTGGTCAATAAAAATTACAAATTACGAATTACGAATTACGAATTACGAAAATCTTTTCTTTAATTCGTAATTCGTAATTTGAAATTCGTAATTAAATCTACCTTCCGCCAAACCAAACCTTTATATCTTCGCGCATTTCTTCGGTGATTTCGTGTTTTGCTTTGTAGCCTTTTGAAGTGAAAATGTTAAGACGCTTTTTCAATTTTTCCTTAAACATTTCGTATTTTTCGAGCGGATAAAATTCGTCGTCCGTCGAATACAGATAAAAAACGTCTGCGGGCAGATGTTTATAGATTTCGTTTGTTTCCAAATCGCCCGGAATTCCGCCGCAAACGCCGATAATTCCGCGTAAAAGCGACGGAAACGTAAAAGCAAAGCGAAAATTCAAAGCGCAGGCTTGCGAAAATCCGAAAAGATAAATTTTTTCCATATCAATCACGTTTTCGCTTCGCAAATTTTCGATGATTTCCAAAATAAAATTGTGATGCAAGGGAATTGATTCGTCCGGTTTGTAATCGGTCAGCCATCCGAAACCGATTTTATAGCCGTTGTCGGTCGGGCGAAAATGCTGATGCGGAGCTTGAATTGAAACAACGGCGAAATTTTCCGGCGCAACCGCTCGCGCTTCGCGCATCATATAGCGTTTATGTGCGCCGTAACCGTGAACAGCTATCAAAAGCGGCGCAGGTTTTTCCAAATTTTCAGGAATGTAAAGGTCGTAATAAAGTTTTATTTCAGCCTTCAAAAATAAATCGGTTTGCAGCATAAATCTAAGGGAATTTGACCAAGTTTATTGTAAAGTAAATTCGTAAATTTTACATTTTTCCAGCCTTTTTTAGTTTTGATTTTTTTGCTTTAAATATCGCTAGTCAAAATAAAATTCCAATCTTTCGGCTTCATTCGATGCGATAAAATTGCGGCGGTTGCGGAAACCTGAAAATAGTTTTTGAGCAATTTGTCCAAATCAGTTTCGGCTTCGGCACAAATCATATAAGTTCCTTTTTCCGAAGGTTTTTCCGCGCCGTTTGCTGCCATTGCGCCGTGCTGAATGTGAAAAAGCGGCAAACTTTTCCCTGTGCTTTTCATAATCAAATCTTTTTTTCCGGCGAGCGAAAGATATGAAATTTTTCCGAGTTGTTTTTGCAAATTTTCGTGAATTTGTGCGGCTTGCGATTCATCAAAACTGTAAAAATTCAACTGTCCGGCATAATCAATCGGAACTTGCGGCAGACGTTGAACAAGGCGGACAACCGCGTTTTTTCCGTTTGCCGGATTCATCGAAATCGCGTAACCGCGCGAACATTTCAGATAATTTCGCGCCAGATTTTTCAAAAAAAGTTTAGCGGTGATTTGCCGTCCTTGATAATCGGGATGAATTTTCAAATCGCACAAATACCAAGCCTTAAAAATTTCGTTTTCAACGCGCAAAGTTCGCAAAATTCCTGCTGCGCAAGCAACAACGTGATTTTCTTCAGTCGCAACGTGAAACACGGGCAAACCCAACCGCTCGAAAAACGCGAAATAATTTTCGCCGTGATTTAATTTGAAAAAATCATTGCCGTAAGGATATTCCGCCACGCTTTCGAGTTCTTGAAGCCGTGTGCTGAATTCTTTAAAGTCTTTTGTTCTTAACGGTTTAATTTCCATTTTTATTTATCCACAGATGAACACCGATTAACACAAATTTTATCAGATTTTCTATCTGGGTTTACCTGTGTTCATCTGTGGACAATTTTTCTTCAAAATCACGGAACGTAATCTGCGGCTTGCGACGTAACGAAAGGCGCGTCCAAAATCCAGCGAGTTTTGCGCCGCGTCCATAAGCCGAGATATAGATTATTGAAGAGAGTTGCGCCCAAACGCAAGCCTTGTTCGATTAAATAACGATTTTCGCCGGATTTTTGAAACGGCGCATCAAGAATTTTGAAGAAATCCTCCGAATGTTTTATGTCTAACTCTTGATGCAATTTGTAATGAATCATCTCGCCTTCGGCAAGCCATTCATTCGCAATTATGCCTTGCCCGATCCACGCAGAAATGTCGGAAAACATTCGTTCGATAATCCCCAAAACGCCAACCGCCACGATAAAATCGTCCAAAACCGTTACGCCCGAAAGCGTTGTGTTAAAAATTCTGACATCAGCCCAAAGTCCGCGCAAATAAATTTCGTCTTCCGAAATATTTCCAAGACGTTTCAAAAATTCCAAAAACGTCTTTCCGTGTCCGTGTGAAAGCGAGCCTTCGCCGTGTTCTTCCCAAACATTTCGTAAAACTTCGAGCCGCAGTTCCGGTGTTGGAATCTTCGCCGCAAGTGCCGCCATCGGACGGCTGAAAAATATCACGGCATAGAAAAATTGAATCTGCGTTTCGATAAAATCGTCTTTCGCAAAAGTTTTTTCGTGCAGATTTACGAAATACGGATTTTCTGCATAATTCGTTTCTTTTAAGATTTGTTTGATTAAATCGTGTAGATTCATCTGATTTTTTTTGCCTGCAAAACATACGAAAGAAACGAAAAATTGTTTTCCGATTTATTTTCGTGTCTTTTGCGTATTTCGCAGGCAAATATTTCTATATTTTTTCACCGATTTCTATTTTTGAATAAAACAAACTGCGGTCTTTTTCGACGATTTTTTCGGTTTCGTGCCAACGAAAGTTTTCACCGAAAATCGGACGATAATTTTTGTCGTTATTCAGTTGACGAAAAACAATAACACTTTCTTTTTCAAGATTTTGAACCGAATTTATAATTTTTTCAACTGTCGGCGAATCGCACCAATCGAAAATATTTGAAAAATGAACAAGCTGTTTGCCTTGAAATCCGCGAAAATCTTGCGCGAAACCTTCAAAAAATTCAAACTCAAAATTCGTCGGCAAATTCGTCAAGTAAAAAGGCAAAGATTCGGACAGATAACTGCCGAGAAAAATATGATGCAGAAAATAATTTTGCGGCGCGTCTCCGCTCAACAAACCTTTTTCCAACACCTTTCTAAAATAATTCGGATAAGAATTTTGCGGTGCGTGTTGAATCGCCGCCGTGAACATTGCCGTTAAAATTGCATCTGAAAAGAATAATTCAAATGCCGTTTTCCAATAATTATGAACGAAAACTTTTCGCCAGAATTCTTGTGAATTATTTACAAAAGCCTTTTTTATTTCCGCTTTTTCCGCGATAAATTCATAAATAAAACCGCGAAATTGCCGAAACAAAGATTCAAAATTTCCGCGTTCGATAAAACTGTTTTTGCCGCCGCTGAATCTTTCGATTTCACCTTTTTTGAGCGCGAAAATCTTCTCGTTAATCAAAGTAATCTGCGTCGCATTCGGTTCAATTAAAGTAATTTTCAGATTCGGATTCAACGATTTCAAACAAAAAGCTGTGCAACCGCCCGAACCGATAAGCGTTGCGCGTTTAAATCCGAATCTTTCAACCAAATCCATCTCAATCTGCGGATCTTCGCGCACGACGGCAAATTGTAACGGATTTTTTTTCATCATTTTTGTTCAGAGTAACGCATTTATGCGTGAAGTTGTTTCATAAAATCCAACTTAATTTTGCGCGGAAGATTTCATACATAAATGCGTTACTCTGAACTATTTTCCGGTCAATTCTTTCACCAAATTGCCCGCATCGTAGAGTTTTCGCAACGCTTCGAGAATTCCCGCGCTGTGAACGCCGATGGCGCGTGAGCCTTCGTCTTCTTCGATATACCAATAGCGATTTGAAAGTTTTTGGATATTGCTGTCGAAGTTAATGCCGACAAATTCGGCTTTGCGGTTGACGATTGGCGAACCGCTCATTCCGCCGATTGTATCTGCCGAATACGGAAAATTAAACGGCGTTGCCAGATTCAATTTATTGCGCCCGTCGCGCCAACGTGCGGGCAAATCGAACGGCGATTTTTCACCGAAACTTTCGGCGCGGTCATAAAGTCCGTAAAAAGTCGTTTTATACGGCACGAGCGTCGTGTCTTCGTCATAACCATGAACTTTACCGAAAGCCATCCGCAGATTGAAATTCGCATCGGGCGAAATTGTTCTGCCATAAACGAGGAAACGCGCTTTGGCGATTTTTCTTCCCGCACTTGCTTCGACGCTGACGATTTTTTCTTCGTTCCAAGCGCGAAGTTCGCGGATAATCGGTTCGATGCGACGCGCCAGCATAATCATCGGGTCGTTTGATTTTGCAATCGCATCTGCGCCGCCTTCAAATAACGCTTTTCTTTCCGCAACGTCCTTCAATTTCGTTTCGTTTATGGCGCGTTTAACAACTTCCGTAGGTTCCGCATCGCCAATCGCAGCTTTGATCAACGGATCGTTTGCACCAAGAGTTTTACGCGCTTCTTCAAGCCACGCGGTCAACAAAACTTCTTCCATTTCCGCATAAATCGGCGCGGACGAAAAAAGATTTGCTTTGAAACTTTCGAGTCGCGCATCGCTGAATTCAGGATACCGCTCGCCGCTCGGCTTTTTGATTTCTTCGCTGTATCGAACAAGATTTGAAGCTATTGCGCCGAGCCGCGAAACGGAAATCAGCGAAAAAGCGCGGCGTTTTGCCATCATCGGCAAATCAGCGTAAACTTTTTCAATCTGCGCCCAAGCCGGCAAATATTCTTTCTCAAGCGCGGGATTTTTCGCCAAACCTGCTTTCAAATCTTGCTCTTCTTTCTCTTTTTTCGCAAACATTCGCGGATTGGTCAAACCTTCTTGTTGTCCGGTCAAACGCTTGAGCGAATTGTTCAGCGAACGAATCGCACCGTTTGATTGGCGGTCTTGCTCTGCGCCGCGTTTGGCATAATTTTGAAGAGCAACAAGCGGTGTTTCCCAAATCCATTTCTGCAAAGGATTTCCCGTGTCGCGTTGATATTTTAATTGGGCAACGGTCAACAATCTGGCTGTCGAACCCGGATTTCCCGAAGCGATCACAAATTCGCCATCCATCGGTCCGGTTTCCGACCATTTCAAGTAGTTCGGAGTTTTCGCCGGAACACCGTTTTCGTAAGCGCGAAGAAAAGTTACGTCCAAGTTATAACGCGGATAAGTGAAATTATCGTAATCGCCGCCGAAAAACGCAATTTGCTCTTCGGGCGCGAAAACCAAACGAATGTCCGTATATTTTTTGAAACGATAAAGCCAATATTCGCCGCCGTTATAAAGCGTGATGACATCACTTTTCAAGCCGGTTTTTTCGGTTGATTCTTTTTCAATCGCCGAAATCGCGGCGCGACGTTGCGTATTTGCATCTTTGTCGCTTGCGCCCGATTTTACGGCAGATTGAACTCGCTCGGTAACATTTTCAAACGACATCAAAATATTCGCTTCCATATCGGGCGTTTTCAATTCTTCCGCTTGAGTTTTTGCATAAAAGCCATCTTTTATCAAATCTTTCTCTTTCGTCGAGAGCTTCGCAATTTGTCCCGAAGCAACGTGATGATTCGTAATAATCAGCCCGTCCGCCGAAACAAAACTGCCCGAACCGCCTTCGAGCCTGACGGATGCCAACCGCAAATTATCTAACCATTCCTGCGACGGCTCAAAATTATAACGCTCCTTCCATTGCTTCAAAGGCGGATTGTCAAACGTCCACATTCCTTCATCCGCAAACGCCGGAAAAGCGTTAATCAAAAAACTTAAAATCAATAAAAAGACTGATATTTTTTTCATATTATTTCTCGTATTTGCTCAAATATAATTTTCCCTCTTGTTCGATGAAACCCAATTTCACACGGTCAAGCCAACCGATTCTACCCAAAACATTGCGGTCAAAATATTCGCTTTCCGCAAAATAAACCGTTGAAACGGTTTCGATGCCGAGAACTGTCAGCGTTACTTCGTGTCCGTAAGCGTCAAAATTGTTTGTTGCCGTGCCGATTTTGGCGTAAATTCCGTCTTCGATGTCTATTCCTAAAACTGCTCCGTGCAACCGTCGGAAGATGCAAAAAGTCGAACCTGTATCAATTTTTGCGGTAAATTCTTCGGTTAGTCCGCCATATTCAAGTTTTACTTCAACCGGAATACCGATTTCGCGGAAACCGTAAAAATGAACTGTGTCAAATTCCACAATTTCCACTATTTACCAACCTCCAAAAGGCAATTCATTGGCTTTGATTCTTTCCATAAATGGCGTTTCAATACCTTTCGCTTTTGCTTCACCATAAACAGCTTTTGCATCTTTTCCGTGTGCAATCAATTTATCGCCATCCAAGCAAACCCATTGACCGTCAAATTCTTCTTTGTTTTCATCAATCCATCTCAAAGCGCGTCGAAACCGCTCGTTCTTTCTTTCGAGTTCGGCTTTTTTAGCTTGCTTTTCCGCTGATTTTTTGTGAATTTCTTCTTCCGCCCAATCGAAAAATTTTGCGCGTTCCGCATTCGGCAAAGCACGGACGGTTTCAATTGCTTTGTCTGCTGTTTGAATCATAAAAATTACCTCAAAACATTTCTGATTTTTTCCATCGCGCCTTCTAAAATTTCGTCTTCGCGGGCGATGCAGATTCGCATAAATGCGTCCCAATCGTCCGAATCGGCAAATGCGCTTCCGGGCGTTGCGCCGACACCGTTTTGCATCAGCAATTCGTTGAATTTTATTGCATCGTCAAACTGTTCGGGAATTCGCGTCCAGAGATAAAATGCCGAGCCGGAATCGTAAATTTTAAAGCCTAAATCATTTAAACCTTCGCTGAATAATCGGCGTTTTCCTTGAAATTTTTCGCGCAAATTGTCGTAGTAATTTTCGTCCGCCATCAAGACTTTAGATAGCGCGGATTGAAGCGGCGTTGCCGGACAAACATTGACGATATTTGCAACTGTATTTATCGGCGCAACGAGATTTCCCGCGCCGTAAGCATAACCCAAACGCCAGCCGGAAATGTTCCAAGATTTTGAAAACGAATTGACCGTTACCGTGCGTTCCCACATATCAGGCAAAGTCGCAATCGGAATATGCGGATTTTCTCCATAAACATAATGCTCATAAACTTCGTCCGAAACAACCATCAAATCCAATTCTTTGGCAACATCGGCAATTGCCTCGAGTTCGGTTTGCGTCATCACTTTTCCGCTCGGATTCGCGGGCGTGCAAACGATAATCGCTTTGAGCGGAAATTCGGGGCGATTTTTCAACGCTTTGCATTTTTCGAGCAATGCGTCTTTTTCAAAACTCAAATTGCTGTCAAGTTCAAAAGTCTCGGTTTTGCTTCCGAACTCTTCTAAAATCTTACGGTGATACGGATAATAAGGTTCAAAAACAAGTGCGGATTTGCCACGCAAAAATGATTGGGCAATGCCGATCAACGCGCCTGTTCCGCCATTTGTAATCATTAATTCGAGCGGTGATGATTCTAAATCAACTTCAATTCCGTTATATTTTTTAATCTTTTCTGCAACTGCTTTTCTTAAGTGAGCGTCGCCTTCCGAACCGCCGTAGTGATTTTGGCTGGCGGCAATAATTTCCGCCGCGTGTCTTGCTAAATCGGGATTTATCGGCAATTCTGATTGACCTTGCACAAGATTACCGCTCGGCGGCACAAGGCGCGTAATCGCGCGGATGTCCGGTTTTACTTTTTTCGTTTTTGCTTCTGACATAACATTAAAATATCAGTTTTTTACGAAAATTTCTAAAAGTCAAAGGAAATATTCACCGCAGAGACGCAGAGACGCAGAGTTTTTTATGAATTTTTCTCCGCGTCTCTGCGTCTCTGCGGTGAAATAATTTTTTTGCTAAAATCAATCTATGAAACCACAACCGCAAAATTCGCCGCCGACTGTTCCGAATGATTGGATTGGCGGACATTTCCGTTCGTTCCGCAAAGCTCCGACTGATTTTTTAACCAAAATGTCCAAACTCGGTGATGTTTCGACATTCAGAATCGGCAAAATTCCCGTCTATTTGATAAATCATCCCGATTTAATCCGCGATTTGCTGGTAACGAATCACAATAAATTCGTTAAAGGTCGCGCTCTGCAACGCGCCAAAAGTCTTTTGGGCGAAGGCTTATTAACGAGCGAAAAAGATTTTCATCTGCGCCAAAGGCGAATGATTCAGCCGACGTTTCACCGCACGAGAATTAACGAATATGCCAAAGCGATGATCGAATTCGGCGAAAAACTATCAGCCGAATGGCGCGACGGCGACGAACGCGATATTGACAAGGAGATGATGCGTCTAACGCTTTGGATTGTCGGAAAAACCTTGTTCAGTGCGAATGTCGAAGACGATGCGGACGAAATCGGTGCGGCAATGTCAACGATTGTTTCGGCGTTTAATTTCATACTTTTGCCCTTTTCCGAATATCTCGAAAAATTGCCGCTTCCGCCGCTTCAAAAACTGAAAAAGGCGCGGAAAACGCTTGACGAAGTAATTTACAAAATCATTGACGAAAGAAGAATAACACGCGAGGACAAAGGCGATTTACTTTCGATGCTTTTGATGGCACAGGACGAAGAAACCGGCGGTGCAATGACCGATAAACAAGTCCGCGACGAAGCCTTAACCCTTTTTCTTGCCGGACACGAAACAACGGCAAACGCTCTTACTTGGACTTTTTATCTGCTGTCGCAAAACGCGGAAGCGGAAAGAATTTTTCACGCCGAACTCGATGAAATTTTAGGCAAAAATCAAATCACGCCCGAAGATTATCCGCGTTTGAAATTTACGGAACAAATCTTGGCGGAATCAATGCGACTTTTCCCGCCGGCGTGGACGGTCGGGCGATTGGCAACCGAACCACACGAATTTAACGGATACAAAATTGCGCCGAAATCTCTGGTTTTGGCGAGCCAATATGTAATGCACCACGACGCAAGATTTTGGGAAAATCCCGATAAATTTCAACCCGAACGATGGGAAAAAATCTCAATCAAAGAAGCCGGAAACAAATTCATCTATTTTCCGTTCAGCAAAGGCGTAAGAAACTGCGTCGGCGAAAATTTCGCGTGGATGGAAGGCGTTTTATTATTGGCGATTTTAGGCAGAAATTGGAAACTAAAATTCGCGCCCGATCAAAAAATCGCGCTTCAACCGATGATTACTTTGCGCCCGAAATTCGGAATGAAGATGAAATTGGAAAAAAGGTAAATAATTCGGTAAAAAATGCAGAAGTCCGCACGAAGTAAGGGCGCAAACCTGTTCACTCTTACTTCGTGCGGACTTCTGCATTTTTAATCTGACTGCAAACGTCCTGTAAGACTTGCAATGACCGTTGCAAGTTCGTCTAATTCGACAGGTTTTCCGACGTGATTTTGAAAGCCTGCCGACAGCGCACGCATTCGGTCTTGGGCGCGTGTGAACGCCGTGAGCGCAATAGCTATGGTGTTTTTGTGATGTTCGTTTTCGAGGGCGCGAATTTTTTTAATCAGCGAATATCCATCTTCTTCGGGCATTCCGATGTCGGAGACGAGAACGTCCGGATTTTTGCCTTGCAGTTGTTCCAAACCTTCGGCGGCAGATTTTGCCGTGATGACGGTTGCGCCGTAAAAAGTCAGCGATTGGACAAGCATCTGGCGCGTATCTTCTTCGTCGTCAACAACCAAAATCAAAAGTCCGTCAAGACTCAGTTTAGGCGCATCGTTTTGCGTTGAAACTTTTGAAAATGATTTTATTTCATCGTCTTCTACGTCTTTCGGCACAGAAGTTACAGGTAATTTGACGGTAAAAGTCGAGCCTTGATTTTCGCCTTCGCTCGTTGCCGAAACCGTGCCGCCGTGCATCTCAACAAGATGGCGGACGATTGCCAAACCAAGTCCAAGCCCGCCGAATTTGCGAATGCTCGAAGCGTCCGCCTGACGAAATCGGTCGAAAACGTGCGGCAAGAATTCTTCGCTGATGCCAACGCCCGAATCACATACGCGGATTTCCGTGTGTTCTTTCATTCGTTCAATTTCAACTGAAACTTTGCCGCCGGCAGGTGTAAATTTGATGGCGTTTGAAAGCAAATTCCAAATAACTTGTTGCAAGCGGTTCGGATCGCCGGAAATGTGGCTGACAACCGAATCTTGTTTGACTTCAAGCGTGATGTTTTTCGCTTCCGCTGCCGGACGCACGGATTCGAGCGCAGATTCGACGAAAATTATCGGGTTTATCGTGATAATTTCGAGCCGCAATTTACCGGAAATAATCCGCGAAACGTCTAATAAATCTTCAATTAAATGATTTTGCGATTCGGCGTTGCGGACAATTGTTTGAATTGCTTTATCCGAAGTTGTCTGATCCAAATTTCCTTTGATGAGAAGTTTGCCCCAACCCAAAATCGAATTCAGAGGTGCGCGAAGTTCGTGTGAAACTGTCGCCAAAAATTCGTCGCGCAGACGGTTGGCGATTTCTGCTTCTTTGCGGGCGGCTTGTTCGCTTTTTAGCAAAGTTTCACGTTCACGTTCAATTTCCCGTCGCTCCGTGATGTCGCGTAGCGTGGCGATCAACCGCACGGGATTTCCCTTCGCATCGAAAATCGGCGAAACCAAAATGGCCCAATATTTCGGCGTTCCTTTGACCGTCCGGCGAAAACCTTCAAAC
>CALMEH010000250.1 GCA_937863115.1 uncultured Acidobacteriota bacterium | reverse complement strand
TTGCCAACCGCAAAATTTTTAAAGCCGCCGAAAAAATCGTGCAGGAAAAACAAATTCCGCTCTTGATTGATTCACGTTTCCGGCTCGAAGAGTTTTCAAATGCTACGACAGCAACACCAAATCAAGAAGAAATCGAGCAAATCTTAGGGGCGGATTTTACCGAAGAAAATTGCATCGAACTTTGCTGCAAACTCGGTTACGAAGCATTACTCATCACGCGCGGAAACGCCGGAATGCTTTTGATTGAAAAAGATAAAACTTTCGAGTTTGAAGCCGTCGGCGCGAAAGAACCGATTGACGTAACTGGCGCGGGCGACACCGTAATTGCGGCTTATGCGCTCGGATTGGCGTGCGGCATCGGGTTTGCCGAAAGCGCAAAAATGGCAAATCACGCTGGCGGAATCGTGGTGATGAAAAAAGGCACGGCTTCGGTTACTGCAGAGGAACTTTTAATTTCGATAGAAACAAATTACAAATTACAAATTTCAAATCAAAATCTGTAACCTGAAATCTTAAATTTGTAATTTGTAATTTGTAATAATGAGCAAAAATTTTGCACCTGTTTTAGACAGAAAGCGTTTGATTGCACAAGTTGCAATCGAACGTCAAAAAGAAAAAAAAATCGTGCTTGCCAATGGTTGTTTTGACCTTTTTCACGTCGGGCATATACGCTATCTGGCGGACGCGAAGGAATTGGGCGATATTTTAATTGTCGGGATAAATTCCGATGAGCAAGTCAGGAAATTGAAAGGCGAAAATCGCCCGTTTATGCCCGAATTGGAACGCGCCGAAATAATTTCCGCGCTTTCATTTGTTGATTTTGTAACGATTTTCGACGAGCCGACCGTAACCGAACTAATCCGTGCGATTCGTCCCGATTTTCACGCCAAAGGAACAGATTACACAACCGAAACCGTGCCGGAACGCGAGATTGTCAAAGAATATGGCGGACAAGTTGCGATTGTCGGCGATCCGAAGGATCATTCTTCGACGGAACTGATTCAGACAGTTTCAGATTTGCGGTAAAATGGTTTTATGTTTAGCGCACGAACGAAAAACGATTTAATCATCGAAGTTTGGGAAAAACTTGATTGTGAAAATGTCGGTGCAAAAGAGATTGAAGCGA
>CALMEH010000249.1 GCA_937863115.1 uncultured Acidobacteriota bacterium | reverse complement strand
GCCATCGTGGTCGATGAGTGCGCCGCGTGAAACTTCGTTTTCGTAATCAACCGCGATTTCGCCCGTTTCTTTGTTTTGCAATTCGTCGAGTAAGGCAACAATCGTCGAACCGTAAAGTTGGCTTGAAAGACTTGCCATACGGCTCGGCAAATCGGTGTAGCCGATAACCGTAACGCCTTTGTGTTGCACGACTTTGCCCGGTTCGGTCATCGCACAATTTCCGCCTTGTTCCGCAGCCAAATCCACAATCACCGAACCTGGTTTCATACTTTCGACCATTCCGGCAGTGATTAATTTTGGCGCAGGTTTGCCCGGAATCAGTGCGGTCGTGATGATGATGTCAACTTCCATCGCTTGCGCCGCGAAAAGTGCCATTTCCATTTCGAGAAATTTGTTTGACATCTCCTTCGCATAACCGCCTTTTCCTTCGCCTTCTTCCTCGATATTTATTTCGAGAAAGTCCGCGCCCATTGATTTTACTTGTTCGCGTGTCGCCGAACGCGGATCGAATGCGCGAACGATTGCGCCCAAACTTCGTGCCGCGCCGATTGCCGAAAGCCCCGCAACGCCTGCGCCGATAACGAGAACTTTTGCCGGTTCAACCTTTCCGGCGGCGGTGATTTGTCCGCCGAAAAATCTCGAAAAATGATTTGCGGCTTCGATGACGGCGCGATAACCGGCGATATTCGCCATCGCGCTCAAAGCGTCCATTTTCTGTGCGCGAGTGATGCGCGGAACGGAATCCATTCCGAAAACCGTTGCTTTTCGCGTTGCAAATTTTTCGAGAAGTTTTTTGTTCTGCGCCGCCCAAACAAATCCGACAAGCGCACCGTTTTCCTTCATCAAACCGATTTCGCTTTCTTCGGGCGGACGAACCTTGATAACGACATCGGACGTTGCCCAAAGTTCTTTCGTGTCTTCAATTATCAACGCTCCGGCTTCTTTGTAAGTGCCGTCGTAACAATCAATTCCGCGACCTGCACCTGTTTCGACAGCGACTTCAAAGCCGAGTTTTTTCAAACGCAAAACCGTCTGCGGCGTAGCGGCAACGCGCCGTTCGCCTTCGTAGATTTCTTTCGGAACACCAATTCTAATCATAAATTTTCGGATAAATTCAATTTTTGGTTAATGTTTCAGAATTGTATGATGGTTGGAAAACTATTCGGAATAAGTGAAAAGTGATAAGTGAAAGGTGATAGTTAGAATCTATCACTTATCACCTTTCACCTTTCACCTATTCCGAATTTATCGTTTAAAAAATTCATCATCATAGAATTTGAGAAATTACCGATTTTTTTCTAGTTTAAATCATCACGCTGATTTTGCAACTCTGCGTTTGAATGTGTTTTTTGCTAAGATTACAAATAATGAAACTCGCTTCATTAAAGAATATTTTTCCGTCAATTTCAAACGCAGGTTTAGCGTTTCTTTCTGCCGTTTTGCTGATTCTCGCTTTTCCCGATTTTGAATTTTCGATTCTCGCGTGGTTCGCGCTCGTTCCGCTGTTTTTCGCCATCGAATGCGAAAAAGAATTTTGGCGCAAATCTTTTTTTACGGGTTGGATTTTCGGCACGGTTTTTTTCTTCGGCACTTGTTATTGGCTGACGTTTGCGCCGATAACCTACGCCGGATTTCCCGCGCCGATTGCTTATATTTTAATGTTTTTCGTGGCGTTGGCAGTCGGACTTTTCCCCGCAATCTTCGGCGCGATTTTTTCGATTTTGCTCAAAAGATTCGGAAATTACGCAATTCTTTCCGCGCCGTTTTTGTGGGTTTTTACAGAATTTTTGCGCTATCATTTGACGGGAAATAATTGGAACGCGATTGGTTATTCGCAGGCATTTTTACCTTTTTGGTTGAAAATGGCTTTACCAATAGACATTCAATTAGCAAGCATCGGCGGCGTTTATTTAGTCGGTTTTTTTACTTTGCTAATCAGCACAATTTTGACCTTTTTTCTAATCAAAAAAAGATTTGTCGGAATACCGGTTTTCATTCTCATTATTTTTTTATTTGGCGGGACGAGTTATTTTTACCGTCTGATGACTGCGAAAAATGTATTAAAAATAGAACCGCTTGTTGAAGCAAATGTGGTTGCCATTCAGCCAAACGTGCCGATGAACGGACTGACTTACGAAAAATACGAAGAACTTCTCACGCGCCACGTCGAACTCGCCGAATCCGCTCTGAAACAACGGACGAAGAACGACGGACAAAGGACAACCGTAGTTTTTCCCGAATCGCCGATGATTTTTCAATATGGGCGCGACCGCGATTTGCAGAAATATTTGAAAGATTTTGCCGTAAGAAATAATGTTTCCGTTTTATTTAATTCCGCCGAAACTGCACCTGACGGAAATCGTCCGCTGAATTCTGCCGTGATGATAAATGAACGCGGCGAAAAAACGGCGCAATATGACAAAATTCATCTGCTTCCGTTTGGCGAATTTATTCCGTTTCCTGAACCGATTGCGAGTCAGATGCCCGCGTTTGTCGGAAATTTCGAGTTTGGCAACGAATATGATTTATTAGAATTCGGCGAAGCCCGCGGCGGCGTGATGATTTGTTTTGAATCGCATTTCGGCGAGCTTTCGCGTGAATATACAAAGCGCGGCGCAGACGTTTTAATCGAAATGACAAACGACGGATATTTAGGAAACACGCCCGTTTTACGCCAACATCTGGCAAATTCGGTCTTTCGCGCCGTTGAAACAAATCGTCCGCTGTTGCGCGTAACAAACGTCGGCATTACGGCTTACATCAACGAACGCGGCAAAGTTTCCGACGCGGCAGAAGTTTATCAAGAAGCAACACGAGTTTGGACAATTTCAAAATCTGACGGCAACCAAACAATTTATGTAAAATACGGCGATTGGTTCGCTTGGCTTTGTTCGATTGTCAGTTTAGCGTTATTATTTTTAAGTTTTCGGAAAAAGAAAATAAATGAAAATGCCAATACAGAAAACTTTACAGCGTAATGTTCCACGCATTGAATATTTAAGAGTAAAAAACTTTCGCGCTTTAAAAGATTTAGAACTCAAAAATATTAAACCTTTGACTGTTTTGCTTGGGCAAAATGGGAGCGGAAAATCTACGGTTTTTGACGTTTTTGCTTTTCTTGCGGAGTGTTTTTCGATTGGTTTGAGAAAAGCTGTTGATAAACGCGGACGGTTTCGAGAACTTAGAACACGCGGCTCAAATGAATCAATAGTTATTGAAATCAAATATCGAGAAAATAAAAATTCATCACTAATTACATATCATTTAGCTATAAATGAAGCCTTAACAGGTGCATATGTGGAGGAAGAATGGTTGAGTTGGCGACGCGGAAAACAGGTTGGGCAACCTTTCAAATTTCTAAATTTTATATCGGGAAAAGGTCAAGTTATTTCTGGAGAAGACCCTGATGAATCGGCTCAAAGGATTGAAGAAGTCCTTGCTGCTCCTGATGTTTTGGCGGTTAATACTTTAGGACAACTGGCAAGTCATCCACGCATTAGTGCGTTACGACAATTTATTACAGGTTGGTATCTTTCATATTTAACGGCGGAAACGTCTCGTAATCAGCCGGAAGCCGGTCCGCAAGAAAAACTGTCAGAAACAGGTAATAATCTTGCAAATGTTATTCAGTATCTTAAAGAACAACATCCAGAAATTTTAGAAAAAATACTGCATACTCTTTCAAATCGAATACCACATTTAGAAAAAGTAGAAGCAGAAATGATGCCTGATGGAAGATTGCTTTTACAAATAAAGGATGCGCCTTTTGCCCAACCGATTCAAGCGAAATATGCATCTGATGGAACGCTGAAAATGTTAGCATATTTAACTGTTCTATATGATCCTAATCCGCCACAATTTATTGGAATAGAGGAACCAGAAAATCATCTTTATCCACATCTTTTGCCCGAATTGGCGGAAGAGTGTCGAACAGCATCCTCAAAAACTCAATTGATGGTTTCAACCCATTCACCATTTTTCGTAAATGATTTAAATCCAAATGAAGTTTTTGTGCTGTATCGAGATGAAAAAGGCTATACAAAGGCTGAGAAGCCAATTGATATGCAAAGCGTTAAGGAAATGATTGATGCAGGTGCGAAACTTGGTGATTTGTGGATGGAAAACTATTTTTCACAACAAACATCGGAGGTGCAGAAATAAGTGCATATCGAATTTTTGATTGAAGAAGCCTCTGCTGAAATAGTTTTAACTGAAATTGTTCCTAAAATCCTTGGAGATGAAGTAACATTCAAAGTCCACGATTTTCGAGGTAAAACCAATCTTCTTAATAAGCTACCGCAGCGTATGAAAGGTTATTACAATTTACTTAAATATCAGGAAGATTGGCGAATAGTTGTTTTAATTGACGAAGACCGTCAGAATTGTCTGGAGTTAAAAAAACAACTCGAAGATATAGCTATTCAAGAAGGTTTATCTACTCATTCAATATCGGAAAGTTTTCAAGTTTTGAATCGGATTGCAGTTGAAGAACTTGAGGCTTGGTTTTTTGGTGATATTGACTCATTGCGAACAAATTATCCAAGAGTTCCGTCAAATTTGACAAAAAGAGCAAGTTATAGAGATCCGGACGAAATAAAAGGTGGAACTTGGGAAGCCCTAGAAAGAATTTTGTCATCTGCAGGTTATTATACGAAAGGCTTTATGCCAAAAACGGAAGTTGCAAGAAATATTGCTCCATTTATGAATCCGGAACTTAATACTTCTAAAAGTTTCCAAGTTTTTCGTGATGGATTAAAATTATTTTAGATTGATTTATGGAATTAAACGATTTACAAACAAAATACGAAGAAATAAAAGTTAAAGTTACTCAACTTGGGAGGTTTCTTT
>CALMEH010000248.1 GCA_937863115.1 uncultured Acidobacteriota bacterium | reverse complement strand
GCGGAAGAGTAGCCGAATTGATCCGCTTGCTGGCGAACAGATTTTTCGGCTCGTCAACATCAAGCTCGGCGAACCTTCAGCGGAACTTTTTATCGCTCCGAAAGATTTTAAGGTTGAAAAATAATAGAATGTTTGACGGCGTGGCACTCGATATACATATACCAGCGACAAAAACCGTTCAACCCGTAACGGACGACGAACTCGTGCAAGCAGTTCTCGCCGGCGATGAAGCGGCTTTCAGTCAGATTTTTGAACGTTATCGCCGCCTTGTAATTCATCTTGTCAGCCGCTTTTTTAACCAACGTGAAACGATTGAAGAACTCGTTCAGCAATCATTTACGAAAATTTATTTTTCTTTGAAAGATTTTCGCGGCGGAAACGACAAATCGTTTTCATCTTGGCTTTCGCGTTTGACCGTCAATATTTGTTATGACGAATTACGACGCATAAAACGCCGACCGGAAAATCTTTTTGCAAATTTGAGCAGCGAAGACGCTGAGTTTATTGAAAATTACATTGAAAAGAGTTCATCGGACAATGAAACTTCTTTTGTGAACAAAGATTTAGCCGAAAAACTTCTTTCGGGTTTGGACGCAAAGGATCGTCTGGCTTTAACGCTTTATCACGCCGAAGATTTTTCGGTTTCCGAAGTCGCCGAAACTCTCGGCTGGACGGAAAGCAACGTCAAAGTCCGTTTGATGCGAACGCGGAAATATTTGCGGAATTTGTTTGAAAAAATCGGCTGATAATTGAAAAATGTAGAATCGCGCAAGAAGTAAGCGCGTTTCCGCACAAACACATTCGTATCATCTACGTTTTTGCGTTTTTATGTATTTTTTTTCCCAAAACATTGACTTATTTAGAGGCTATGAGTATGAAAATTTTAAAACTTTTGGTAATTTCTGTTTTTGTTTTTGCGGCGATTTTCGGTTTCGGAAATAATTTATTCCAATCAAAAACAAACGCGCAAACATCGCTTTCCGCGCCGACCGGTTTTTCGGCAACGACTAATCAATATAACAATAAAGTCGGGCTTCATTGGGACACGATGCGCGGAGCGACAACTTATCGCATCTTCCGCAACACGACCAATAATTCCGCCACTGCAACTGATGTCGGAACAACGGCGGCAAATTTCTTTTTCGACACAACAGCAGCAGCCGGACAGACATTTTTCTATTGGGTTCGCGCTGAAAACGGCACAGCGCAGAGCAGTTTCAGCGTGTCGGCACAAGGCGCGAGAACAAACACAGTGCAACAAGGTCCGGTTGCGCCGCTCGATCCGCCGAATCTTTCACCTGCTGGAAATCCGATGACCGCGGTTAAAGCAAACTTGGGCAAAGCCCTGTTTTGGGACGAACAACTTTCGGCAACAAACACTGTTTCTTGCGGAACTTGCCACCGCGCCGGAATCGGCGGCAGCGATCCACGCTCGATAACTTCATCATTTAATTCAAAAAATCCTGGGTTTGATTATGTTTATAATACGGCTGACGACGTGGTCGGCTCAGAAGGCGTTCCACTCAATAATCTGGATGGAACTTATTCATTTTCCAGCGTTTATGGTTTGCGCTCACAAGTTACGGGGCGCAAGGCAAATTCAAATATCAATGCCGCATATGCACCTATTCTTTTTTGGGACGGACGCGCCAGCGGAACTTTCCGTGATCCTTTGACGAACGCGATTGTGTTGAATAAGGGCGGCGCATTGGAAAGCCAAGCGGTCGTACCGCCGACAAATTCGGTAGAAATGGGCCACGGCGCCTCAAATTGGTCTGAAATCGCCGGAAAAGTTACAACTGCGAAACCTTTAGCATTGGCGTTTAATATTCCTGCACCTCTGCAAACTTGGATTGACAATCGAAGCTATCCCGAACTTTTCCTAGAAGCATTTGGCACTTCAGATGTTACCCCGACGCGCATTGCGTTGGCAATCGGTGCGTATGAACGCACACAATTTTCCGACCAAACGCCTTTAGATTTGGCGAACGCCGGAATCACACCTTTGCCAGCCAATGAGCAAAACGGGAGAAATACTTTTAATGCCGCCCAATGCAATGTATGTCATGCAGGAAACCTTTTGACGGATAATACATTCCGAAATATCGGATTGCGTCCGGTGACAGAAGATACGGGACGCTTTCAAGTTACCGGCGCACAAAATGATTTGGGCGAATTTCGCGTTCCAAGTCTGCGAAATGTTGGGTTACGTTCATCATTTATGCATAACGGACGGCTTTCGACTCTGGAAGAAGTCGTGCAGTTTTACAATCGCGGCGGCGATTTTCGTAACGAGCCGAATTTTGCAGGCAATCTCATTCAACCGCGAGGTTTAAATGCCGGACAACAAGCAAATTTAGTCGCTTTCCTGCGAAATTCTTTAACTGATAATCGGGTCAGAAATGAAACCGCCCCATTTGACCGTCCGCGTCTTTATACTGAATCTACAAATGTTCCGCAAATTACCGGAACTGGCAGAGTCGGTGCGGGCGGATTTACGCCGAGTCCGATGGCAGTCGAGCCGCCGTTTGTCGGAAATCCGAGCTTTACTGTTGCAGTTTCAAATGGTTTGGGCGGCGCACAAGCAGTTTTAGTTATTGATTCAACCGATCCGGGCGTTGGCACAACAATTCCCGCAAACGGTTCGTTTTTGCGTCAAACCGTGAATTTACAAGGCGCAGGCGCAAATAACGGTTTCGGTTCGATCAGCGTTGCGATTCCGAATAATCCGGCACTCGTCGGACAGACATTCTTCGGGCGTTGGTATATCACCGATGCCGCCGCCGCCAACGGGTTTTCGGTAACTCCGGCATTTCGTTTCACCGTTTTCGGCGAAGCCACGGCGATAAACAGCGCGGCGCACGTTGATTTTGATGGTGATAGCAAAACTGATGTTTCGATTTTCCGTCCGTCAAACGGTCAATGGTGGTATCTGAAATCTTCGGACGGCGGAAACAATGCTTTCCAGTTTGGCGCGGGAACAGACAAACTCGTTCCGGCTGATTTCACGGGCGACGGCAAAACCGACATTGCGGTTTGGCGACCAACAACGGGCGAATGGATAATTATGCGCTCGGAAGATAACAGCTTTTTCGCGTTCCCGTTCGGTGCAAACGGCGATGTTCCTTCACCCGCCGATTTTGACGCGGACGGCAGAGCAGATGCGGCAATTTTCCGTGCTTCGAGCGGAACTTGGTTTATTCAGCAAAGCACGAGCGGAAACATCACGCGCCAATTCGGACAAAACGGCGACCTTCCGCAAGTCGGCGATTACGATGGCGATGGAAGAGCCGATTTAGCAATTTATCGCCCGTCAAATGGTCAATGGTGGTTAAATCGTTCAACTTCGGGCGTAATCGCGGCGCAGTTCGGAATTTCGACGGATAAACCTGTCGCGCAAGATTATACCGGCGACGGCAAAACCGACATCGCTTTCTTCCGTCCGTCCGACGGTAATTGGTTTGTCTTGCGTTCGGAAGATTTCAGCTATTACGCTGTTCCGTTCGGCATTTCAACCGACCAACCTGCACCCGGCGATTATGATGGCGACGGACGCGCAGACACGGCTGTTTTCCGCGACGGAACTTGGTATGTAAATCGTTCGACTAGCGGTTTGCAAATTGTCAACTTCGGCGCAAACGGCGATTTCCCTGCGCCGGCAGCGTTTGTTCCGTAATTTGTTCAGAGTAACGCATTTATGCGTGCTTTCGCCAGCAAAACGCGGCGAAAGACTTCACGCATAAATGCGTTACTCTGAACTCTAAACCCGCAAATAATCTCCGCGCCATTTTTTGATGGCGAGCTTGATTTCTTTTGAAGTTTTGAGTTCGCCGCTCAAAGTTTTGTTTATCAATTCGGGCAATTCCTCATCCGAAGCAAACCGCAAAGCAATTATTTGTCCGGTTTTCAATTGTCCGGCTTTTTGCGCCAAATCTTCGGGCAAAACCGTGCTGTATCGCAAACTTTCTTCCAAACGAATCACGCGGTCTTGCGCTTTCAAAGCCTGTAATCTTGCCGCCAAACTCAATAAAATCAAGCCTATTGCCAATAAAATCATTTCCGCTCTGTCCCAATTCGGCTCTTGATAAAGTCTGACGCAATGCCAAACCAAATTAAAAAGCAAGATTGGAAATAAAACGAAATGAACCAACGGAAACCAACGAACGTGGTTTTGATAATTTTGTGTTTCTGTCATATTTTTTTAGTTTTCTGCTATTTTTTCAAGTTCAATTATTTTCTTTTTTAATTGAACGCCTTTTTCAATCATTGCTTTTGAAGTGCGCTCAAATTCCGAATCAATTTTATTTATTTTTTTTCGCCAAAAAATGAATATTACAAAAGCAATAATTCCTGCTAGAACTAATGGAATTCCTGAACCGACATTCGCTGAAACAATCAAAAACGGAATAAAAACGCATACCATTATTGTAATCGCAATCGGATTTATCATACTTTTCATTCCGACCGCAGATTCATTTAACTTGTTATGTTTTTCTTCGAGTTCTTCCAAATCATTTTTGTATCTTACAATTTTGAGTTCAATCGCAGTTTTATCAACCGAATTTTGAACTCGATCAATTTTACCCGAAAGCAGTTCCAGCGCGACAATTCCGCCAACTCTGTTGACAATTTGATTTGCGCCGCAATATTGACAGGCAAAATCAAAAATTTTGTCGGAAATGTTTAGATTCGCGCCGCAATTTAGACATTTCAACTTAACAAATGAGACAGTTTCATTCATAAACACTTAAAGTTTCGTCGCTGAAAATTTCTCCTGTTCCTTAATTTCTTCGCCCGGATTAACGAACAGATTTTGCTCGAATTTGTATTGTTTATCGTAAAGCTGTTTATAACGTCCGCTTTGTGCAATCAATTCGTCATGCGTTCCGCGTTCGAGAATTTCGCCCGATTCGACGACAAGAATTTGGTCAGCCGAACGAATTGTCGAAAGTCTGTGCGCGATAACGAATGTCGTTCTTCCCTGTCGCAAACGATTCAAACCTTCTTGGATTAACGCTTCGGATTCGGAATCGAGCGAAGATGTCGCTTCGTCTAAAATCAAAATTCGCGGATTTGCGAGCAATGCACGAGCGATGGCGATTCGTTGGCGTTGTCCACCGGAAAGTTTTACGCCGCGTTCGCCGACAATGGTATCATATTTGTCGGGAAATTTTTCGATAAATTCGTCGGCGTTTGCGACACGGCAAACTTCGCGGATTTCATCGAAATTCGCGTGTGGATTGGCAAAGCGAATATTGCTCAAAATCGTGCCGTCGAAAAGAAAATTGTCCTGCAAAACTACGCCCAAATGTCTTCGGTAATCTTGCAATTTTACCGATTGCAAATCGCGTCCATCAATCAAAACCCTTCCTTTGTTTGGTTGAATAAAATTCAAAACCAAACTTAAAATCGTAGATTTCCCCGAACCGCTAGAGCCGACCAAAGCTGTTGTTTTTCCGGCTTCGGAATGAAACGAAACGCCTTTCAAAACCGGAACATTTTCTTCATATTCAAAATGCACGTCTTCAAAATCAATCGTGCCGTCAATTTTCGGCAAAGAATTACGATTTTCGTCCTCGTCTGTTTCGGTTTTCATTGCGAAAACTTCGGAAATTCTATCCAATCCGGCAAAGGCTTCGGTGATTTGTGTGCCGACATTTGCAAGGTCAACAATCGGCATTACCATAAAAATCGTAAAGGCAATATACATCGTAAAATCGCCCGAAGTCATTCCTTGTGTCGAATCTTGAATATTCGCAATCACCGCATTTCCGCCGAAATAAATCATCACGACAGCAATCGCGCCGATGACCAAAGAAGCAAACGAACCTGTCGCCGAAACGCCGGTCATTGACTTTGCAATATTGCGAAAAAGCCTGTGTGCGCCGCGTGCAAACGACAATTCCTCGCGCTTTTCCGCCGTGTATGCTTTGACAATTCTGATTCCGCCCAAACCTTCATTTAATCTGCCCGTAACTTCTGCCTCAATTTCGCCGCGATCACGAAAAAGCGGGCGCAACTGTTTAAAAGCGTAACTCAAAACAAATCCGAAAACCGCTAAAACAACGAGTGTTACGATAGTTATTTGCCAATTCAGATAAAACAAAAAACACATCGAAACGAGAGCCGAAAGCAATCCGCCAATGATTTGTCCGAGTCCTGTTCCGACAAGATTTCTGATGCCTTCCGCGTCGCGCATAATCCGCGAAATCAGTTGTCCGGTTTGCGTCGAATCAAAATAAGAAGTCGGCAATCTTTCGATG
>CALMEH010000247.1 GCA_937863115.1 uncultured Acidobacteriota bacterium | reverse complement strand
CACCCCCCGCCGAAACCCCAAAACACCCCCCCCCCGTTCAGCTTCGGGCTTCCCGAACCACACCGCCCCCGCCATAATAAGCCGCGATAAACATCATCGGCACGAAAATTACAGCTTCGGCAACAACATAAAGTCCGAGTCCGAGATATTGCATCGCCTTTGATGTTTGCGAATTTGCCCACCACGAAGCGAGCATCGAAACGCCCATAAACAAAGCTAAAACGATAAACCAAGAAAATCTTCCGCCGAGCATCGTTGCGGCAATCGTCTGCGCCGCGCCCGAAGCGAAAAGAAATGCTTCCAAACCGACAAACGCCAAAATCGCGCCTGCCAGATGTAAATAAGTTTTGCGGATAAACCTTGCACGCTCTTCGGGCAAAGCATTTGCCGCCGAGTTGTTTCCAAAAGTTGTGTCGTATGTATTCATATATTTTTAGTTATCTCAAAATACAAAATTTTAGATGAAAGTTTTGACCGTTCGTTTGCATTATCTCATAAAATTTCGTCATTTGAAAAAACTTCGTATTCAAAATGAGGCTTTTCGCCCAAAATGTATTTAAAGCGAATTTTGTCACCGCTTTTCAAGTCATTTAATTCATTAACAATCACCGGATAAGTGATGCTCGAATTGCGTTCGCGCAAGACACATTCACCAAAAATTTGCACAGTTGTCAGATACATAAAAGAAAGTTTTTCCGTATCAACCGCCGGAACTTCAACCGTTACGGGTGGAAATTCGTGGTTGGGAAAATTAACTTTTTCGGCTTCGAGCGCGAAAATTTCTCCGAGATAAACTCTTTCCTTTTCTACTTCTTCGCCAACAAATGAAAATTCTTTCGCTTGATTTGCCAAACACGCTTCGACGGAGATTTTTTGCGGAATAAAAATCCCGTTTTCGGCAAGCTGCGGCGCAAGCTGAAGCGTCAGCGCGGCGTGCGGTTCGTTTTTCATCGCCGTCTGCATTGTTTCGGAGATAATCAGATGCGGTTTTCCATTGTGGTTATAAGTGTTTGCGTCGGTTTGCACAAAATCGGCAACGAAATCATCAAAACCCAAATCTGCAAAAACCTTTTGCACCGCGCGAATCGAACGCTCGTGAATATCAATCAAAGTTACGCGAAAATCCGACGGCTGAAACACCGCCATCAAAGGCACAACCAACGTCGCAAAAGGACCGCTTCCGGCATAAAGAATGTCTAATTTTTCATTCGGAAAACGCTTTTTGAGTTCCAAAATCGCGACATAAATTCCGCGCAAAAATTGTGTCGTGCGGGCGAAATCCAAAACGCATCGTGCCGCATTTTTTGGACAAATCGCTTTGCCGTTTGCCAAAAATGTTTCAATTTCGTCTTCCGCATTTTCGATTTGATGGCTGATGTTGGTTATCTCGATAAAAAAATCGAAAAGCGCATTACAAGCCGTGTATTGTGCGCCGTGATTATTTCCCGAAAAGAGAATTTCTTCGGTGATTTGCTTTAATTTTTTCATTAAAAACAAAAAGACGGCTCTTTTTTAAGCCGTCTTGTCTGTATTAAAAATACTGCTTTTTGAATTAGTTGACTTTGCAGCCTTCGATACTGAAAATTGTCGGAATGAGCATCACTGCTTTTTTCCACCGACGTTTTCTTTGTTATCAACTTCCGCGCTTTCAACCGCTTCGTTTTTTATAATAACCTTACCGTCAATTCTACCGGTCTTACCGGCTTAAACTGTCCGGCGGTGTTTCGACTGAATTTTCTATCATATCTTATCACCTCCCTTGATATTTAAATTAGCCGAAAAGAAACGATTTGTCAAAACATTTTTTCGCTGAAAATGGAAAATTATCTTAATTTTTTTGAAAACACGGCTTTTTGCAATTTTTCCAAAATTCCTTGCGGGTCGTAGAGAATTTTCATACCGTCTTTAATGATTCGACACGCTTCGTCATTGGCGGGCAGACTTGCCCATTCGGGATTAACGAAATTATATTCAATTTGCCCGTTTTCTTCACGGTAAAAGGCGCGAATCGTTTCGCCGCTAAACCATTTTTCGCGTCGCGCATAACGAAAACTCCCCCAATGATGGCTGACATAAGCGGGATTTTCAAAGTATTGGGCAATATCAGTCGTTACAATTAGCAAATCTATATCGGAATTTGTTCGCTCCGTGCCGTGGGCGCGTGAACCGATTAAAGCAATTCCTATCATATCTTGAAATGTATGACGGGCAGGTTGTGAAAAAATAGTGAATAAAAACTCGTAATCAAACGGCGGCAAAACTTCCTTTCGTTTTAGTTTTTGGTCAATCAACGCATCAGCATCTTTTTTATCAACCCAGACATTGTTCTCCCAATCATAAAACTCCAGACCGGGAAAGCGCAGTTTGTATTGATAATTCGGGTTTTGTTTGAGGTAATGACCGAGATAATAAAATTCTTTTTTCTTGCGGACGGCATATTGCATTTCGAGCAAAACCGTCAAAATTCCGAGACTTCTTTGCGGCTCGTCAATGTCCCAAATCGCCGAATTGCTTTGAATTCCTCTTTCGGAGACTTCAAAAAAACTGGAACCGACAAGACGGCGATTTTTCAAAATGCAGAGTTCCATATCCTTTGTCGGATAACGTCCCGGGCAATGATATTTTTGAAAGAGAGTTTCGTAAGGTTTTTCACCGTAGCGGGCGTAATGTTTTTCGTAAAGGGATTGTTTGCGAGATGTGATGCGGCACGGACGAATGATACTTTTCAAATCGGCATTTTTTTTCAGCACACGGCGCAAACTTTTGCTCAAAACAAAGTCTTTAAGCCGATAGCGTGTGCGGAAAGTGCGCCACAATCTACCGTCGTAATTGTCGCTGTCATTGCGGGTAAATTCAAAAGCCGAATGCGACCAGCCTTTTTCCCACCAGGCATCTACATCCGGTTCGAAGACTAAACGACTTTCGTAAATCGTTTCATATTCATCAGGGTCAATACCTTCATCTAAGTCTTCTAAAAAAATAATGTCTTCGTCTTTGGACATTGTTCCGCTACCTCAAAAAAAGTTATTTCAAAAACGCCTTTTCCCAAATTTTATCTATTTTCGAATGACGCGCATAATTTCAGAAGGCGAACTTTCCACACCTTTTGAATCAACCGCTCGAATATAATAAAAATAAATTTCGCCCGACGTTACGCCTTCGTCCTTAAATTCCGTCGTCGGCAAAAGCTCCGCATTGCGTTTTTCCCATCGTTCGAGCGGCACGGTTTTATCTGCTGAACGATAAATATTGTAACCGGCAAAATCTGCCAAAGGATTTTGCGAAAATTGATTTCCGGCGTGATCTGTATAAGTCGTCTTCGGCACAATCGGCGCACTCTCCGAACCGTCCGCAAACGCTTGTGTCAACTTATAAAAATATCTTTCGCCGACACTCGCCGTTGGGTCATTAAAATCTCCTTCTGCAATCGGCTCGTCCGTAATCCGTTCCCAAAAAACAAACGGCAGATTTTCATTAACCGAACGATAAACGTGAAACCCGACAATTTTGCGCTCGATTTTGCCAATCAGATTTTTTTTTAGCTTATTTTTGAGTCGTTTCTTCATTCTAAGTGCTGATTATACAACAAAAGGGAACTCGGAAGAATCTTCGGACATTTTCCGCAATTCATTTTCGATTTCCTCGATGCTCGGCAGACTGCTTTTCAATTCTTCGGGCAATATTTTGTTTAATTCGTATTCCGAAATGCCAATCGGTTTTTCGATTCCTTTCAAGGCGTATTCGGCTTCGATATTGTCTTTGGTTTTGCAGATAATCAATCCAATCGTCGGTTTGTCGCTTTCGTGTTTCAATTGCGCGTCAATCACGTTCAAATAAAAATTAAGTTTTCCCGCAAATTCGGGGTTAAATTCAACAACTTTCAGTTCGATGACAACGTAACAACGCAAAGTCAAATGATAAAAAAGCAAATCAATAAAATACTCTTTGTCGCCCAAATTTATTTGATATTGCTTGCCGACAAAAGCAAATCCCGCGCCCAATTCCAAAAGAAAATCGGTAATATATTGCGTCAAAGATTTTTCCAAATCGCGCTCATTATAATTTTCGGTCATTGTCAAAAAATCAAAATTATACGGGTCTTTGAGCAGTTGATTCGTTAAATCCGACTTAGGTTTCGGCAAAGTATTCTGAAAATTCGAGACGGCTTTTCCTTGTCGCTCGTATAAATTGCTCTCAATCTGATGAACCAAAACGGCGCGACTCCAATTATTTTTTATTGTTTCTTTGACGTAAAAAATTGCTTCGGAAACATCTTTGATTTTTTGCATAATCAAAACGTGATGTCCCCAAGGAATCTGAAAAAGCAAAGGAAGATTGTCGAGAACAACGTGGTCTAATTTGGTAACAGATTGTTGCTGAATTGAATCTTCTAAAAGTGGCACAAGTTGTGCCACTTTTGTAAAGTGCTGAGAATAATATAGATAGAATTTTTTGACACGAAGAAGATTATCTTTTGAAAATCCTTTCATATCAGGAAATTCCACTCGTAAATCTTTGCTTAATTGCTCAATAAAACCGCTGCCCCATTTGGCAGTTTCCTGCTTTTCGGTGATTTGTCTGCCCAAATCCCAATAAAGCTGAATCAGTTGGCTATTAACCGCCAACGCCGCTTTGATTTGGCTTTGCTGAATGTTTGATTTGAGTTCAATCAGCCAATTTTTATAATCGTGGTTGTTTAATAATTTGTTCATTATTTCATTTAACCGAACTTGTAACTTTTCCAAGATACTTTAATCCGAATTAGTGAGCAAATAAAAAAAAGGCGACTCAAACGAATCGCCTTTTGATGAAATAAAGAAATTTAGTTATTGCAGTCTTCTGATGACAAAATTATCTGCTATTCCGATTCCTTCAAAACCTGCATAGCGTGGTCTTCCGATGTCCAAAGGAAATGTTCCGATGTCAGCACCATTGACCATTCCGCCGACGGTTCTGTTTATAGGATCAACGCGGATGCTGATTTGGTTGTAGTAATTGTCGGGAATGATCCCGGACGCAAAAACCGCCGTGCCTGATCTTAATTCGTATGTCACTCCGGTAGCGTTTGTATCGGGATCGATTACTATTTCGGGAAAGACGATCATCGAAAGACTCGAAGTTGATTCTAAATTGTTGCTCAAAACACTCGAATTGGTTAAACCGAGCGAAAAATATGTTCCGTTAAAATATGACGGTGAAACGTCCATCGAAACTTCATACGGAATAGCCGGAGCAGAGAACGGAACCAAAGCGGTCGGTGTAATTCCTGTCGGCTCGTCAAATCCCGAAGCGATACAGCCGTTGTTTAGTTCGCCCGTGTAAAGAACTTGAAGCGGCGAAAAGAGCTCATACGGATTCAAATTTCCACTATCTACTCACTACTGCCCAGTGCCGAGATTCATCCATTGCGTATTTTTATTGCCCGGATATTCAATCCAAAAACCGCCGATTTTTTCCCATATATACGAACTTTTCATCGTGCCTTTGCCGCCCGAAGGTCTTTGATAATACGGTCCTTCGCCGAAAGATTCACGATACAGAATGTCCGGCGCAGGCGGTGTCGTCGGTAACGGATTTGGCGGCGGAGTCGGAGTCGGTGTCGATCCGCCTCCGCCGCTTCCACCTTTATTTCCGGTTTTTTGTGCAAACGAAACCGATCCTGCAATTGATAAAACCAACAGTGTTAATGAAATTACTTTCAAAAAGCGTAAATTTGTCCATGTCATCTTCATTTTAGTTTCCTCTTATTTTTGTTCTAAAAAGTTGGATTAAAAACACAGCTTTCCCTACAAAGCGAACAATTTATTTCGCTTCAAAAACATCAAATTATATTTGGGAGGTTTTCTGTTTTGGAAAGGCAAAACAGAAAACCTTTGAAGAACAGTGTGAGTTAAACTGCTAAAAAGACGAGAGTTAAACTTTTATAAAAAAAGACGGCATTATAAACGCCGTCTTTTTAGATTAGATTGATAAATCAGTATTCAATACTGAAAGTTATTCAGCTTTCGCCGCCGCTTTTTGTGTTTCGGTTGGTTCAGGTCGCGGCGTTGCCAAGCCTAATTCTTTGGCACGCCAGAGATTAGAAACTAACAACTCGCGGATAAACGTCATCTCTTTGGGCAGACGGTCGTAGAGTTTGAAGAAAAGTTCATCGTGCGAAGCGATTTCTTTTAACCACATATCGCGGTCGAGATTCATTACTTTATTGAAATCTTCTTCGGTGAAATCTTCCATTCCGCGCCAGTCGAGATGTTCGTAACGCGGTTGCCATCCGAGCGGAGTTTCAACGCCTTTCGACGTTCCGCGTGAGCGTTCGACAACCCATTTCAGCACGCGCATATTGTCGCCGAAACCGTTCCAGAGGAATTTGCCGTCTTCGCCTTTTAAGAACCAATTAACCGAAAAAATGCGCGGCGGTTCGGGAATCGAACGACCGAAATTTAACCAATGCGAAAAATAATCGCCCATGTGGTAGCCGGCAAACGGAAGCATTGCGAACGGATCGCGGCGGACTTCGCCGATGTTTCCGAAAGCGGCGGCGGTCATTTCACTACCCATTGTCGCCGCCATATAAACGCCGAATGCCCAGTTAAACGATTGTAAAACCAAGGGAACAACCGAATTTCTGCGTCCGCCGAAGATGAATGCTGAAACCGGAACGCCTTTCGGATCGTCAAAGTTTTCGTCAATTACCGGACATTGAATCGAAGGCGCGGTGAAACGTGCGTTCGGATGGGCTGCCTTGCGACCGGCCTTGCCGTCTTCGGGCGTCCAGTCCTTGCCCTGCCAGTCGATCAGGTGGGCAGGAACTTCCTTGCTCATGCCTTCCCACCACACATCGCCATCG
>CALMEH010000246.1 GCA_937863115.1 uncultured Acidobacteriota bacterium | reverse complement strand
GAAGACGGTAAAGATGCGGCGATTTTTAGTCATTATCAAATGAAAATCGTGCCCTGGTTTTGGACTTTGAGTTTGAATCGGGATTGCCGGATTTTTCAGAACAAAAATGTGCCGGATATTGTGCGAGAAATTTTCGGCGAACATCGTCTTGCGGAATTTGAAATGCGTCTGACAGGCAATTATGCACCGCGTGAATATTGTGTGCAATACCGCGAATCGGATTTTAATTTTGTATCGCGGTTGTTGGAAGAGGAAGGGATTTTTTACTTTTTTGAACATTCAAAGGAAAAACATAAATTGATTTTGGCAGACGCGCCAACACAGTTTAAGCCTTTGCCGAATCGTTCAAAAATTGATTTTTTGATGGCTTCGGACGCAGGCGAAAGCGAAACTTTTATTTCCGATTGGCAGGTCAGTCGCCGGATGTGTTCCGAGCGTTTTGAGCTTCGGGACTTTAATTTTAAAAATCCGGCTTTTAATCTGACTACTGATTGGAGTGGTGCGAAAAAACAGGGAAAAGAACTCGAAATCTACGATTATCCGGGCGAATATGAATCACGCAATTTGGGAGAAAAACTCGTGCGGACGCGGTTTGAGGCGGAAAAATCGCAAGAGTTGATGATTTCTGCCAAAACGAACAGTCGCCGTCTGATTTCCGGTTTCCGCTTTGAATTAAAACGTCATCCGCGCTCGGATTTTAATCGGTCTTACACGCTTTTAGAAGTTAGCCACCGCGCCAGCCAAGCCGGAAATTATCGTTCCGGCACGGCACAGGAAGCATTTAATTATGAATGCAAATTCGTCTGCTTTCCGCATCCGACAAATTTTCGCCCTGTGCGGCAAACGCCGATTCCCACTGTTTCGGGAACGCAGACGGCAATCGTCGTCGGACCAACGGGCGAAGAAATTTTTGTGGACAAACACGGACGCGTCAAAGTCCAATTTCATTGGGACAGATTGGGAAAACGCAACGAAAATTCTTCGTGTTGGATTCGCGTTTCGCAGCCTTGGGCGGGAACGGGTTTTGGCGGTGTAACGATACCGCGCATCGGTCAAGAAGTTATTGTGGATTTTCTCGAAGGCAATCCCGACAACCCGATTATCACCGGCAGAGTTTATAACGGCGCATCGCGTCCGCCTTACGATTTGCCCGCCAACAAAGCCCACAGCGGTTTAATGTCGCGCTCGACTCCGAAAGGCGGTTCGGCGAATTTTAACGGTGTGCGGATGGACGACAACATCGGTGCGGAAGGTTTAGAAATTCAAGCCGAAAAAGATGAACGGATTTTAGTCAAAAACGACAAAGCCGAAACCGTCGGCAACAACGAAACCATCGAAATCGGTGTTGACCGACAAGAAAAAGTCGGCAATAACGAATCTTTGGAGGTTGGAAATAATCAACAGAACAAAATTGGAAACAATCGAAACACGACTGTCGGCAGTAATGATGTTTTGAGTGTTGGTTTAACGCGGACGCATTCGATTGGCATCAACGAAATGATAAACGTCGGGGCGGCGCAGGAAATTTCAATCGGCGCGGTGCAGATTGTTACCGTCGGCATCGCGCAAATGAACAATATCGGTTCAAAGCAGAAAACTACTGCGGGTAAAGAAATTTCGCTTTCCGCGCCGCGTATAATTTTGAAAGCTACTGAAGAATTAACGCTCAAATGCGGTGCGGGCGTGATAACTTTCGACGCGGCGGGAAATATTACGATAAAAGCTCCGCTCGTCAAAATTAACACATAAAAGATGCGAATTTTTCTCGAAATTATCAACGGACGTTATGCGGGAACGACGGAAGTTCTCGAAAC
>CALMEH010000245.1 GCA_937863115.1 uncultured Acidobacteriota bacterium | reverse complement strand
TGCCGCCAGAGATTGATGGCGCAGTTTTTCACCGGCGCGGGCGGTGTGCATAGCGACTGCTTGCCGTAAATCTTCAATGGTTTTGATGCCTTGTCCGAATGAGCGCGAACAGCACAAGCCTTTTTTCGGTTTCTCGAAAAGCTCCAGCGGCAGACAGGAAATGCCGCGCAATTCCCAGGCAATTCGCTGTCCTTTGACGGTCAGATGTTTTCTGAGCCATTTATCGTCGCAATTTTTGAGATCGAGAGCCGTTTCAATTTTGAGTTTTTCGCGCATTCTTTCAAAACCTGATGCTTCCCAAAGGTCTAACTGCGGATTATCGTTTTTATCTTCCGATTTGAGAAATTGCGCGTAACGTCGTCCGATGCCCCAAATATCGGCAACGTCGAAATCTTTGAGATAAATATCAGCGTCCGCGCCTGAAAGGTCAACCACACCACTAAAGTTTGGATTTTTCTTGGCAATCGCGTTGGCAATTTTCGCTAAAACTTTAGTTGAACCGATGCCTACGCTCACCGGAATTCCAGTCCATTTTTTAACCGTGTCTCTGATTTTGTGCGCGTCATCTTCGCCTGTTTTGCTGTCGAGTTGAACAAAAGCCTCATCAATCGAGTAATGTTCGAGAGCCGGAACGAATTGGTCAATCGTATCCATCACGCGCCGCGACATATCTCCGTAAAGCGAATAATTCGACGAAAATGTTGTTACGTTGTTTTTTTCGATAAGCGGTTCCGCCTTGAAAAACGGCATTCCCATTGTGATTCCAAGACTTTTCGCCTCATTGCTGCGGGCAATGATATTGCCGTCGTTGTTGGAAAGGACGACAACAGGAAGCGTTTCGAGCGCAGGTTGAAAGACACGCTCGCAAGAAACGTAAAAATTATTGCAATCAATAATGCCGAATGTTTCAGCCATTTCTAAAAGAATGAATACAATGCTTGACCACGCCCCAAATAATAAGTTCCGATTCGCCCATAATTTCGAGTTCCGAATAATGCGAATTTTCCGCCACGAGAAAGATTCTCCTTTCCCGTATGACAAATCTTTTAACCGTCATTTCGCCGTTGAGAATAGCGATGACGACATCTCTGTTTCGCGGCTCTAACGAACGGTCAACGACTAACCTATCGCCCGAATGAATTTCGTCGTTCATCGAATTTCCGCTTACCCGAACAATGTAAGTCGCAATTTCGTTATCTATCATCCATTCGTTCAAATCTATATTTTTTTCGATGTAATCATCTGCCGGACTCGGAAAACCTGCGGGAACATCGGACAAGATAACGGGAAGCGGAACGCGCCGCCCTGCCGCCACGCATTCGATTGAGATTACACGAGAAATTTCACCTTCAGCCATAATAATTTCAGAAGTCTTTTTCTATAAATTAACAAAACTTCTTCTTTTGTCAAAGAAATTTTGTTGCATAGATGAAATTATTGTAAAATAAGGTATAATTTGAAAATAAATTGAATAGAGGGAAGTTGCTTTTATGTGCGGAAGATTTACAAACCGAAAACCGGAAAAGATTAAAATAGACGGAGTTCACCTCTCCGATTTGGAAGGCGCAAAACCGCGTTACAACATCGCGCCGAGCCAGCAGATTTTGAGCGTCATCCAAACCGGCGACGGGCGACACGCACTTTATTTGACGTGGGGCTTAATTCCTTCGTGGAGCAAAGAGGGAAACGGCATCATCAATGCTCGCAGCGAAACTCTTGCAGAGAAGCCGAGTTTCCGCGATTCTTTCAAACGTCGCCGGTGTCTGATTCCCGCCGACGGTTTTTTCGAGTGGAAAAAGGAAGGCAAGACTAAGCAGCCTTATTATTTTCAAATGAAAGACGAAAGCGTTTTTTCGTTTGCGGGCATCTGGGACACTTGGAAATCGGACGGCAAAGAAATCATCTCGTGCGCGATCATCACGACCACGCCGAACGAGCTTTTAAGCCAAGTTCATAACCGAATGCCGGTCATCCTGCATCCAAGCGATTTTGATACTTGGCTCGGCGGCGAAAGCAAAACCAACGATTTATCGGATTTGCTTAAACCATTTCCCGATGAATATATGAAAGGCTATGCCGTCGGCACAAATGTTAATAGTCCGAGCGTTGATAATCCGCAACTTGTCGAGCCGTTATAAAAATCGGTTAGCGTAAAATTATTGGCGAATTTTTGCACCACTGGTTTATTTTTGCACCACGAAGATTTCAAATTCCTTTCTCAATAACTTAATTTAGGGCAGCATCGTCAATTATGCGGTCAAATAAGCCAACCCTTTAAATG